>CAYZVJ010000038.1:0-22006 GCA_964481765.1 uncultured Rikenellaceae bacterium
GTTGTATCCATCTTTAAGGAATGGTCGTGTGAAAACATGTTGACCCGGGCACTGGAAGTGCTGATTAAAAAATCATACTCCAGGGTATCTGTGGGTGTCCGGTAATAGAGGGTCATTTTCGAATCGTTCGAGAGGAGATTTAACAGCAAGATGGCTCCTTCTCCCTCCAGGGGAACAGGATCAGCCGCGATATAAATTCCCTTGAAATACTCGCGAAGCTCAGCATTGCTATCGATGGTATCGACATTCGCCAGGGTATCCACAAAAAAGGTGGTATCCAGTACAAACCGTAGGAGGGTATCCGTTACTGCTATGGGTTGTGAATGTTCTGTTTCCGGATCCTTCATGGGCACGAGGTTGGAATAATAGTCCGATTCCAAAAAGATATCTTCATCCAACCTGAAAATCCTCAGGTTCATTTTGGTAGTCGAATCGCCATAAAATCTGTCAGGCAACAGTGTAAGAACAAGTGAGTCTGCCATGGCTTCGGACCCCGGGGCAAAATTATAGTTATCAAGCCTTACCCGGAAGAGACAAGAGGCAGTACTGGATCCAAAGTAATCATCCTCTATGTGCCCTACCGTTGCCAGTAAAGCATTACTGCTCAGTATTGAATCCTGGCTCAGGGTAAACGCCTGAACCGTAAGGGTGTCCATATAATGTGCATGTATCCTTTCCGAAGGGGGCTGAAGGGATTCTCCGATTAATGTAGAATCACTGTTACACGAGATGAAAAGCACCTGAACGAGCAGTATCAGCAGAAAAATATAGGGTGAAAAAAAGATCCTGTTTGAGTGGGTCAGGATGGCTCTATTTGGGGTCATGTACAGTCTCGCTTAAAATGGTATCATAAAATTGTGAATAGGCATCCATGTATTCTTCTTCTGTCTGGAACTCAAGCAGGGGTTTTTTCGAAGTGTTAATGAACTGACCTAATTCCCGGTTTATGGTTTTGCTCCCCATGATCACAGCATCCGACATGGTGACGGCCAGCTTACTGAGATTGAGGAATGATGGGGGTTTAAGCAATTCAACATCTTCGTTGGAAATCCCTTCCATCCACAATTTCTTCCTGAACGATGATTCAAACGGTTTTTTGAACTCTTTATTATAGACAGAGTATATTACTTTTGCGTTGACAAAGAGCGGATCATCATTGTATGCTTTCTTCAAATAGAGCGGAACCAGCCCGGTCATCCAGCCAAGACAGTGAACGATATCGGGTGCCCACCGCAGTTTTTTCACTGTTTCCAATACCCCCCTGGCAAAAAAAATCAACCGCTCATCGTTGTCCGAAAACTCTTCGCCATGTTCATCTTTATCAACATTCTTTCTGTGAAAATAATCCTCGTTATCAATAAAATATACCTGCATCCGTGCAGACTGGATCGAAGCAACCTTAATAATGAGGGGGTGATCGCTATCATTGATAATAAGATTCATTCCGGAAAGACGGATAACCTCATGCAGTTGGTTTCGCCGTTCATTAATGCATCCAAATTTCGGCATGAACGTTCTGATCTCTTTTCCTCTCTCCTGGATCCCCTGTGGCAGATATCTTCCAATGACCGACATCTCTGTCTCCTTGAGGTAAGGGGTTATCTCCTGTGAAATATACAATACTTTTGTGTTTTCCATCTAACCTGCCAGCTACTGAGAAATAATGTGCAAAATTAGTAAAAAATATTGATATTTTTCAATTTATCAATCCTTTATGGCATCAAAGACGGGTGGTTAACAAAAAAAGTTCAGGCATTACCCTCCTGTAGAAACGTTATTTTATCGTTATCTTTGCAGCTTGTTTTAACCATGCAGGTAACTGAACATATCGCCCCCCTGAAAACAGCAATCCATTCATTGAAAAACAGGGGGAATAGCATTGGCCTGGTCCCAACCATGGGGGCACTCCATGAAGGACACCTCTCGTTGATCAGGCAATCCATTGCAGAAACCGGTGTTACGGTTGTAAGCATCTTTGTAAACCCTACACAATTCAATGACAAAAAGGACCTGGAAAAGTATCCAAGGAATATCAGAGGAGATTTGGATATCCTTCAGCGGTTGCTGGGAAAGAATGACCTGGTCTTTGCACCGGATGTGCCGGAAATCTACCCGGAAGAGGATACCCGGGTATTTGACTTCGGTCACCTGGATAAAATCATGGAGGGTGTATTCAGAAAAGGCCACTTTAATGGTGTTGCTCAGGTTGTAAGCAAACTGTTTGATATCGTAACCCCGGACAAAGCCTATTTCGGAGAAAAGGATTATCAACAACTGGCAATTATAACCCTCCTGGTTAAACAACAGAACTACCCGGTAGAGATTGTACCCTGTCCGATTGTCCGTGAAGCGGATGGCCTTGCCATGAGTTCAAGAAATCAACGGTTGAGTCCCCGTGAAAGAGAAGATGCTGCTGTGATCTACCAAACACTGTCTCAGGCAATCCATAAAGCAAAGTATCTGGGGGTTGATGAGGTAAAAAGATGGGTCATTGATACCCTGAATGAGTGCAAATTGTTGCAGGTTGAATATTTTGAAATTGTCGATGGATCGCAATTAAAACCGGTGAAAAACTGGTCGGAAAAGGGTGAAAAAATTGGATGTGTCGCAGTTTGGGCAGGGAAAATTCGCCTGATCGATAACATTACATTTCAGGAATGAGAAAAATCCATAACTTTGCACCGCGAAAATTCAAATAAACGGGTGATTTTTGTACCTTCGTTGATATTACTTTATTTTGTTGTGTCATGTTTATTGAAGTAGTAAAATCAAAGATCCATAAAGTAACCGTAACGGATGCCAACCTGCAATATATTGGCAGCATAACGGTTGATGAAGAGTTGATGAATGCTGCCAACATCATTGAAAATGAAAAGGTTCAGGTTGTCAATATTAATAATGGAGAACGTTTGGAAACGTATGTCATCAAAGGTGAACCGGGATCCGGCAATATCTGTATGAACGGACCCGCTGCAAGAAAAGCTGCTGTCGGTGATGTAATCATCATCATATCCTATGCATTACTGGAGATCGAGGAAGCAAAAACATTCCAACCCCACGTGGTCTTTCCTGATACTGCTACCAATAAACTCATACAGTAATTCCTTGAAAAGAAATATCCTGAAGGTTTTTAATTTTTTTCTTTTCCTGTCTATAGGAATCTTATTGCTATACCTTGCTTTTCGTGGGATTGATTTCCAGGTACTGGTAAACGAGTTTAAACAGGCAAGCTATGGCTGGGTTGTTCTTTCGCTTGTGATCTCCCTGAGCGGATTTATTGTAAGGGCTCTCCGCTGGCGATTGCTCATAGAGCCCCTGGGGTATATCCCGGGTCGGCTGAATACATTTTATGCCGTAACGATCGGTTACCTGGCAAATTTTGCCTTCCCCCGAATCGGGGAGATTACCAAGTGCGGCACCCTGAACAGAACCGAAAAAATCCCACTTGATTCCCTGATCGGTACCGTAATCGTTGAACGATCAATTGATGTCATCACCATGATCATTCTGATCATCGTAATCTTTTTCTCAAAAATTCATTTTTTCGGGAATTTCCTTACAAATCAAATATTCAACCCTGCTATCAAGGGGGTATCCGGATATTTTACAATGCCCCTGCTCACCTGGATCATCATCATTGGTGGCATTTGCCTTATCATCGCCGGATTTATCCTGTTCAGAAAGCGACTTGCCCGTTTCACTTTCATCCAAAAAGGTATCTCCATTTTAAAAGGCGTAGGTGGCGGATTAAAAACAGGCTTTACCATGAAGAGAAGGGGGCTTTTTATTCTCTATACCATTCTCCTCTGGACCATCTATTATCTGATGACCTGGGTTGTTTTTTATGCACTTCCGGCCACTTCCCATCTACAACCCATTGATGGGCTGTTCATCCTGGTTATCGGGAGCATTGGTATAGCAGTCCCCGTGCAAGGAGGTATTGGAGCATTTCACTGGATCGTATCCCTGGGTCTCACATTGTATGATATACCGAAAGAAGATGGCCTTGCATTTGCCACACTTTCCCACGAATCCCAGGCGCTGTTCATTATACTGCTCGGAAGTATTTCTATGCTTATGTTAGCAATCAGACGTAGAAGAGAAAAAGAGAATGTTGAACAATCTTGATTATATTTACACTCGCTATGGCTACCATTGATTTTGTTAAATCGAAGATCACAAATAAAGAGGATCTGCAATATATCCTTTCCTATTATCGGTTCAAGGAAAAAAAAATAGTTTTTACCAACGGTTGTTTCGACCTGCTACATCGTGGACATATTGAATATCTGCTTCAGGCTGCTGCCTGTGGGGATGTGCTGATCGTGGGGTTGAATTCGGATAAATCTGTAAAAAAGCTGAAAGGAGCAGACAGGCCCCTTCAGGATGAGAAATCCAGGGCGCTGATTCTTGCTTCACTACTGTTCGTTGACCACATCGTCCTGTTCGACGAAGAAACACCGGTTGATTTGATCAGATCGGTTCAACCCGATGTACTGGTCAAAGGAGGTGATTACAAAGAGGAAGAGATCGTGGGAAATGAAGTCGTTACAGAAAACGGAGGCAACGTAAAAATCATTGATTATCTGTCCGGTTATTCAACATCCGGTTTGGTTGATAAGATTAAAAAAATCTTTGCCAACTGAACAGGTGCTATTGGTTTACGTTGCAAAGCCACAAACCCTAAATTGGTACGCTTTTGGCTAAGACCAAAACCATATTTTACTGTCAGAATTGCGGTGCGGAATCTGCAAAATGGATCGGCAAGTGTCCTTACTGCAACGAGTGGAACACCTATGTGGAGGAGATTGTACGAAAAAAAGATTCCGAAAGCATCTCCGGGTACCGATCATCCGTAACATCATCCCCTGAAAATTTATTTAACCTATCGACTTCCAGGGAGAACAGGATTGATTTAAAAAACAGTGAACTCAATCGGATTCTTGGAGGAGGGCTGGTATCGGGTTCACTGGTCTTGCTTGGTGGCGAGCCAGGAATTGGAAAATCAACCCTTGCATTGCAGATAGCTCTGGGGCAGGAGCATTTGAAAACACTTTATATCTCCGGAGAAGAGAGCAGTCACCAGATAAAACTGCGGGCAGACCGCATTGGCAGTAAAAGCAAAGAGTGCTATATATTAAATGAAACCAGCCTGGAGCATGTCTTTACTCAAATTTCCAGTGTGGAACCCGATCTGGTTATCATCGATTCAATCCAGACATTGCACACTGATCTCCTCGAATCCACCCCCGGCAGTGTATCGCAGGTGAGGGAATGTGCCGGTCAACTATTGAAGTTTGCAAAAGAATCCTTTGTTCCTGTGCTCATCATCGGACATATTACGAAAGAAGGGAGTCTTGCCGGACCAAAAGCATTGGAGCACATTGTGGATACCGTCCTTCAGTTCGAAGGGGATCAGAACCACATGTACCGTATCCTGCGCACGGTGAAAAACCGCTTTGGAGCAACCTCTGAACTGGCCCTTTTTGAGATGCATTCAACCGGTTTGAAGGAGGTGATCAATCCTTCCGAATTGTTGATCTCACAACATCATGAGGAATTAAGCGGAATTGCTATTTCAGCAACGATTGACGGAATCCGTCCTTTTTTAATTGAAACACAGGCACTGGTCAGCTCAGCTGTCTATGGAACGCCCCAGCGAACATCAACCGGTTTTGATTTGCGCAGGTTGAGTATGCTGCTGGCTGTTCTGGAAAAACGGGCGGGCTTCAGACTCGCAGCAAAGGATGTTTTTTTGAACCTTGCCGGTGGTATTAAAATAGCTGATCCTGCGCTTGATCTGGCTGTAGTTACTGCCATACTTTCATCAAATCTTGATCAGCCCGTAGGTAAAAAGATCTGTTTTTCAGCTGAAGTTGGACTGTCGGGAGAAATCAGACCCGTCAGCCGGATTGAGCAGAGGATTGCAGAAGCAGAAAACCGGGGATTTTCACAGATCTATATTTCGAAATACAATGAGAAAGGTCTCGACCTTTCCAACATAAAAAAAATAGAACTGGTTCAGGTTGATAAAATTGAGCAGCTTGTCAGGAGAGTCTTTGCCTGAACTCCAAACACATACCTGCCCGAATGCAGTCAGGGTATGTTGAAAACTGAAAAACCATAAAAATGAAAAAAACAATTTGTTTTATCGTATCTACTTTCATGATCCTTTCTGCCTGTGATATCTTACAAGAGCTTGAAGTGTCGACCACTTCGGGAAGTACCACTCTGACTAATGATGAGATCGTACATGGGCTGAAAGAAGCACTTCAGGTTGGGACCACCAATGCCATTAACACATTGAGTAAAGAAAATGGCTTTTATGGCAATGAATTACTAAAAATACCATTTCCTGAAGAGGTTAAGGTAGTAGAGGAGAAATTACGGTCAGTCGGGCTCAATAAACTGGTGGATGATTTCATTCTTAACCTGAACCGTGGTGCTGAAAAGGCAGTTACCAAAGCCGGTCCGATATTCATGGATGCCATCCGGGATATAACCTTCGCAGACGCACGAACTATTTTAAGCGGTTCGAACACCGCCGCTACCGAATATTTCAGGGGCAAAACCTCCCGGCATCTGACCGACGCTTTCAAACCCGAAGTTCAGGAAACCCTGGATCAGGTACAGGTAACAAAATACTGGAGTGATGTTATGTCCACCTATAATAAGATCCCGTTTACCACAAAAGTGGAAACGGACCTTGCCCTGTATGTTACCGAAAAAGCGATTGATGGCCTGTTTGTAAGGGTTGCGGAGGAGGAGAAACAGATTCGTGAGAATCCCGTTGCCAGGGTAACGGATATTCTTCAACGGGTGTTTGGTTCGGTCTGAAAATGTGCTTTTACCTTTGCATGTAACGGATACAGAATGCCTCTTTGGTCCACAATAAACCATTGCAGCGCCTTTCCTGGTTAAAAGATATCTTCATCAACTGCATCGAAATCGTACTCTGGATTTTCCTGTTCATATTTTTCGCAATCCAGTTCAATGTTAAACTGGAGTGGTGGTTCAAATTTTTCCGTCTGCAGGATACCGAAGGATTCATCTTCATACACCTTTTTCAAAAAGATACCGCAGATTGGCAGCGCCATATTTGCACCGGAACCGAGGCTGAGTGCTTCAAAATGTATGCTTCGTTCTTCCCATCCTGTCCATACTCCAATGACAAGGCTTGGCGTTATTCCCATGAACCATCCGTCGGATTGGTTTTGTGTTGTACCTGTTTTCCCGCCAATCTGATTCATAAGCTGATATTTCCAACGCAGCCGATTTGCCGTTCCACCTTTAACCACACCTTCCAGCAGGTTCAGCATCAGGTATGCATTTTCCTCGCTGATCGCTTCCTCAATTTTGGGTTGAAACCGTGAAATAACATTCCCGTTTTTATCTTCAATCCGGGTAACATAAAGCGGTTGGGTATAGACTCCCTTATTGGCAAAAGCAGCATATCCCGCCACCATTTCCGGTAAAGAAACGATTGAAACGCCAAGAAAGATGGAGTTGACCGGATCGATGTAACTCCGGAAACCCATCTTTTCCATAACCTTTATAACAGATTGTGGATTAAACTGTTTCATTAACCATGCAGAAACGTAGTTTTCCGACTGTGCAAGTCCCCACTTCAGGGTGACATTTTTTCCCCAGAAGTCTCTGGGACCCGTACTTTTGGGTGTCCAGGTTGAATCATTATCCTTGAATGTTTGCGGGACATTGGGAACTTTATCGCAGGGGGAGTAGCCATCCTGCATTGCCAGGGTATATAGAAAGGGTTTAATGGTACTGCCGATTTGCCGTTTCTGGGAATTTACTGCATCAAACTTGAAATACCGGAAATCCGGACCACCAACATAGGCACGTACAAAACCGGTCCTCGGGTCCATGACCATCATTCCTGCGCGGATGAAATACTTATAATAGAGGATGGAATCAAGTGGCGACATCAGGGTATCCACTTCGCCTCTCCAGGAAAACACCTTCATTGGTACCGGAGTATTAAACGCAGTGGCGATTGAGTCCTCTGATACTCCGGCACTATTCAGGCTTCTGAATCGATCGGTTCGCCGGATGGAAGATTGCATAATCGCTTCAACATCTTCATTATCCAGGTCATTTGAAAAGGGTGGATTCCTGAGTCGACCCAGGCTGACCATAAACGTATCCTGAAGATCCTTGCTCAGGTGTTCCACCACGGCTTCCTCAGCGTACTTTTGAAGAACAGAATTAACGGTGGTATATATCTTCAGTCCATCGCTGTAAATGTTATAATTCGACCCATCGGGTTTTTTGTTTTTCCTGCACCAGCCATAGAGCGGGTTATTCTGCCATTCGTACAATGCATCATCATATTGCTCCTTTGTAAAGAAGAACCTCCTTTTTGGTTCCGGCTTGATCATGGTGGTTCTCAGGTACTCCCTGAAATAAGTTGCCAGTCCCTGGGTGTGTCCTTCCTCTTTGAAATCGAGCTCAATGGGTATCAATTTCACGGAGTCATATACCTCCTTCTCCAAATAGCCGTACTTCACCATCTGAGAGAGCACAACGTTTCTTCGTTGCAGGGTTTCATCATATCGTCGCCTGGGATTGTAATAGGCAGAATTTTTAAGCATTCCCACCAGCATAGCTGACTGCTCAAGGTTTAGGGAGTCCGGGGTGGTATTAAAATAGACATAGGCGGCAGAGCGTATACCAACCGCCTGGTAGAGAAAATCGAACACATTCAGGTACATGGTTACAATCTCTTCTTTGGTATAGCTCTTTTCAAGTTTTACGGCTGTTTGCCACTCTTTGAATTTTGTCACCATAAGCCTTGCTTTCCTAACCAAACCAAAGCGATAATAGACCGTATCTCTCGGAAACAGGTTTTTTGCCAGCTGCTGTGAAATTGTGCTTCCTCCTCCGGACTCTTTCTGTCTCAGGAGTATGGTTCTCACCATAACCCTTGCCAGTCCTTTCGGATCGATTCCGGAATGTTTGTAGAAACGGATGTCTTCGTTGGTAATCAATGCATCCAGAACATAGGGTGATATATCATTATATTCGGTCCAGGTGCGATTTTGAATGTAGAATTTACCGAGGAGCACCCCATCTTCCGAATAGACTTCTGCAGCCAGGTTATTTTCCGGGTTTTCAAGTTGTTCAAAAGTGGGCATCGGGCCAAGTTTCTCTTTTGAAATCAGGATGAACAGGATAGTAATACATAGAAAAGGGAAAATATAAATGGCCCAGAACCAGCGTATATAAATTTTATATTTTGGATTGATGTTACCCATATTTTTCATATGAATTCCCTCTCAAAAATAGTAATAAATAGAGAATATGTGATGTAAAATTTGGCAGTATGCTCCCGATTTGTTTTACTTTGTGAAAGTTTTTACCCGTTTCATTTCCCCATTGTGATGATTGAAAATCTAGTAATTGTTGAATCTCCTGCGAAAGCAAAGACCATTGAAAAATTCCTTGGAAAAGATTATACCGTGCAGTCATGCTTTGGTCACATCAGGGATCTGGCGAAAAAAAACCTTGGTATTGAAATTAAAAACAATTACCAGCCACAATATATTGTATCAGATGATAAAAAAAAGGTTGTTTCGGAGCTGAAAAAGTATGCCACTGATTCCCGTATTGTTTGGCTGGCTTCCGATGAAGATCGTGAGGGGGAAGCCATCGCCTGGCATCTTTGTGAAGTACTGAAGCTCAAACCAGAAAACACCAGACGGATTGTGTTTCATGAAATAACCGAAAATGCTATTCGGCAGGCCATCCGTGAACCCAGGGGAATAAACAAGAATCTGGTCAATGCCCAACAGGCCCGTCGTGTGCTTGACCGCCTGGTTGGTTTTGAGCTTTCTCCGATTTTGTGGAAAAAAATACAGCCTGCATTGTCTGCAGGACGGGTTCAATCGGTTGCTGTCCGGTTATTGGTCGAACGGGAAAGGGAAATAATATCCTTTAAAGCCAGCTCTGCCTACCGTGTTGTTGCACTCTTCCTGTTTACGGATGAGGCGGGAGAAAAGAAGTCACTCAAAGCTGAACTGTCAGAACGATTCCCAACCAGAGAAGAGACCCTTGATTTTCTGGGTAAATGCATCCGTGCAAACTACAAAATTATCGGTATTTCGACCAGGCCATCCACCAAATCACCCGCTCCCCCATTTACGACATCCACCTTGCAACAGGAGGCGAGCAGGAAATTGGGATTTTCCGTTTCACAAACCATGTCGGTTGCCCAGCGACTCTATGAGTCAGGAAAAATCACCTATATGCGAACCGACTCTGTTAATCTTTCAAACCTCGCTCTGGGTACGGTAAAAAAAGTAATTGAGCAAGAGTATGGTGACAAATATGTAAAAATCAGAAAGTTCAAAACAAAATCAAAGGGTGCCCAGGAAGCACATGAAGCCATTCGGCCAACGTTTATCGCCAATAAAGATATCCAGGGTAACGTACAGGAAAAAAGGTTGTATGATCTTATCTGGAAACGGACCGTTGCATCACAAATGAGTGATGCGCAAATTGAGAAAACAACCGTAACCATTGAGATTTCAACCGCTGATGAAAATTTCCTTGCCACCGGTGAAGTAATTACCTTCGACGGATTTCTGAAAGTTTACTTTGAATCACGCGATGAGGAAGGAGAAGAAAACGGTAGAGCCATGCTCCCCCCGGTTCAGCTTCAGCAGGAGCTCACCTGTGATTCGATCACTGCAACTGAAAAATTTACTCCACCCCCTTTGCGTTATACGGAAGCTACCCTGGTTAAAAAACTGGAAGAACTTGGGATCGGCAGACCTTCTACCTATGCTCCAACAATCTCAACAATACAGAACAGGGGATATGTGGTAAAGGAAGACAGACCGGGAATAACCCGAGAGTTACATCTAATTACATTGAAGGATGAGAAGATCCGGGAGGAGGAAAAAACGGAATATGCAGGTAGGGAGAAAGGGAAATTGTTTCCAAATAACATCGGTATCATTGTTAATGATTTCCTGATTGAACATTTTGAAGACATCATCAATTACCATTTTACGGCAAAGATCGAAAAAGAGTTTGATGAGATTGCTGTCGGCAAACTGGTTTGGACAGCAATGATTGATGCCTTCTATAGCTCCTTTCACAAAAAGGTGGAAACTACCCTGGAAAGTTCCGAAAAGGAAAAAGGGGAGCGGTACCTTGGTGAAGATCCCGTTACAGGGAAAAAGGTATTCGTTAAAATGGGAAGATATGGGCCCATTGCCCAGCTGGGTGACAGCCAGGAGGAAGAGAAGCCAAAATTTGCGAGCCTCATCAAGGGGCAACTGATCGAAAATATCACGCTGGAAGAAGCACTGGAACTGTTTAAATTACCCAGAATCATCGGAACGTTTGAAGGAAAGGAACTGGTGATTGGCCTGGGTAAATTCGGGCCATATGTCAGGCATGAAGGCAAATTTTATTCCCTGAAAAAAGGGATTGATGATCCCCTTACTATTGAGGCAGATCGTGCCATAGAACTGATCGGTGAAAAGAGAGAAGCGGATCAGAAGAGAATCATAAAAACCTTTGCTGAAGATCCCGATCTACTGGTTCTCCGCGGGCGGTATGGTCCCTATATCTCTTTCCAGAAGAAAAATTATAAAATCCCGCGGAAAATGGATCCTGAAAAATTGGGGTATAGCGATTGCAAAGAGATCATTGAACGGCATGATAAATCAGGAAAATCTAAAAATTGATCATGACAACAATGAATCTAAATGACTATTTCCGGCCGGTCAGTATTGAAAAGCCAGACCATTCCTTCCTAAATCAGGAGAACACGGTGGGCCGAAACATCACCATTCATACACCCAATAATCCCATCGGGGATATTACACCATACAACATTGCCATTCTTGGTATCCCCGAAGAGCGGAATTCTCCCAATAAGGGTTCAGCTAAGGCACCGGACAGGATCAGGGGAAAACTCTACCAGCTATACCGGTTCCCTCCGAAAGTGAAACTGATCGATCTGGGGAATCTTATTCCCGGCACCTCTCCCCAGGACACCTATTTTGGAATATCCGACCTTCTTTTTGAACTGATAAACCAAAACATATTTCCCATCCTTCTGGGGGGAAGTCAGGACCTTACCTATGGTGCATACCTGGCCGGTGAAAAAATGAAAAAACCGATGAACCTGGTAACGATTGATTCACGGATTGATTTGTCGGGCCGTGAGGATGAGTTTACTTCACAAACCTACCTGCATAAAATCCTTACGGGAAGTTACCTTCAGGATTACACCAACATTGGTCATCAGATCTATTTCAGTGATCAGGATGATCTTGATTTCCTTAAAAAATCGTTTTTTAATGCCATCCGGCTTGGGATTGCGCGTTCTGCCATATCAGAAATGGAACCGATTTTACGTGATGCTACCATGATCAGCCTGGATATCTGTTCCATCAGGCAATCGGATGCTCCGGGTCACTTTAGTGCTACACCCAATGGTTTTTATGGAGAAGAAATGTGTAAATTATCCATGTATGCCGGATTGAGTGATCGCCTCTCGGTACTTGGTATTTTCGAAGTGAATCCCGATTATGATATCAACGATCAAACATCCCACCTGTCAGCCCAGTCCCTCTGGTATTTTATCGACGGATTTGCCAATAAAAAAACTGAACAACCACGCGATAACACCAGGGAGTTCAGAGAGTATATCGTTCACCTGAATGAGATTGACCAGGATCTTGTTTTTTACAAAAGTATACAGACCAACCGGTGGTGGATAAAAACCCCTTCACTGAAACAACAATCCGGCTTCCCTGAATTCATTTCCTGTTCTTATGAAGATTATCAAAAAGCTAGTAATCAGGAAATTCCGGACAGGTGGTGGAAGGCATATCAAAAATTCAACTGAATCCGTTGATTATTAATCCAATGATTTATCTCCTGTCCACCTGGAGTAAATCCTCTTGGTGGAGAAAAAATTCACCTTCCCAAAGAAACTTTATCTGGTAATTTGAGTATAAAGTATTAATTCCGGTGTGGTTATCAACATTTATCTGTTAACAAAATTTGTTTCAGAATGATATTTTTGTTTATTTTACTGTTTTCATTTCTTCGAAACCATTGATTCCCCGAGGGAAAGATAAACTTGAATAGATCCATATGCGCACTGCTTTTTCTATCATTTTCGGCTTTGTTTTCGTCACGATCGCTCTTTCTCAACAAGATCCGACGTATAGCCAGCCCATGTTTAATCAGATGGCATTTAATCCGGGGTATGCAGGAAGCAGTGACATGGTCTGTTTTTCTCTCCTGACAAGACAGCAATGGGTTGGATTCGAAGGAGCTCCTTCGACTACCATGCTAACTGCCAACATGCCCTTCAAAGTTTTTGGTATCTCCAGTGGTGCGGGTCTCACCCTCATGAGTGATCAGATTGGGTTTGAAGATAACCTGAGCCTCGCACTTTCCTATGCATACAGACTGGATATCGGTACCGGGAAACTGGGTATTGGATTGGGTGCAGGCATGTTTAACAAATCGCTGAAGCCAAAATGGGAAATCCCGGAAAGTGAAAACCATACACCTGCTACCGGAGATCCGTTAATTCCCGAAAATGACGAGAGTGTTGTCTCTTTTGACCTTGGGTTCGGACTCTATTACAAAACGGATGATCTTTATGTCGGCCTTTCGACCACACACCTGAATGAAGCAAAATTAAAATACACCAAAGGAACACCCTACCTGAAACGTCAATACTACCTGATCGCCGGTTATACACTGCCTTTCGGAAAGCCGTTGTTTGAGGTGACACCCTCCATTTTCCTCTATTCTGACGGAAAAACATCACAAATCAGTATAAATACGATGGTTTTATACAATAAAAAATTTTGGGGAGGCGTTTCTTACAGAGCCGGTGACGCAATTACCGGTATGATCGGTATTGAATTGTTCAACGGACTCCGTATTGGTTATGCGTATGATTTTACAACTTCTGATATAAGAAAAAACAGTAACGGAACCCATGAATTCATGATTGGCTACTGTTTTAATCTCAGTCTTGACAGGAGTCCGCAACGTTATAAAAGTGTTAGATTTTTATGATTTATGAAAAAAAATAGTTTACTTGCATATATTAAATAAATTGTCTTATGAAAAAGTTACTTTTTTACAGCATTGTTCTGACAGTTGTCTTGAGCGGCTGTGGTAAAGGATCCTATAATGGGGAGCTGGTTGGGGTACAAGGCAGAAAAAAATGGTATGAACCCGATCCCTACGGAATGGTTTTTGTACCTCAGGGTAGCTTCAACATGGGACCAAGTGACGAAGATGTTGCTTTTGCGATGAATTCATTATCCAAGACAGTAACCGTTGATGCGTTTTGGATGGATCAGACAGAAATAACCAATAATGAATACAGACAATTTGTATATTATGTCCGTGATTCCATTTTACGATACAAGTTGGGTAACGCTCAGATTGAAGGATTTTTCGCTGTAGACGAGAACGGAGATGAATATGACCCCCCGTTCCTGAACTGGGAAACAGAGATTGACTACGAAAATGAAGAGATCCGCGATATTGCTGAAGAGATGTATTACCCCGAGAATGAGCGATTTTATAGAAGAAAAGAGGTGGATACACGCAAGCTTATCTATAGCTATTTCTGGGTAGATCTCAAACAGGCTGCTAAAGAATCCAGCCGGTATAATTACGAAACCCAGTCTTATGAAGGTGACTTTTATAACAACAGGGGAGAACGAGGACCTATCGTTGACCGATCCTCGTTCATCATGCATGACGAAGTACCATGCTATCCCGATACACTGGTCTGGATCAGGGACTTTACCTATTCCTATAATGAACCGTGGGCAAACATGTATTTCTGGCACCCATCGTACGACGACTATCCGGTGGTTGGTGTGAACTGGAAACAAGCTTCTGCTTTCAGCATCTGGCGCACAAAATTTCTGAATGATTATCTTGCCACTGAGGGTGGTTACTTTGTCCAGGAATACAGGTTGCCACTTGAAACCGAATGGGAGTATGCCGCCCGTGGAGGACTTGACCTGGGAATGTACCCCTGGGGTGGACTCTACACCAGAAATGACGAGGGATGTTTTCTGGCAAACTTTAAACCCCTTCGTGGTAATTATATCGATGACGGTGCTCTGGTGACAGCAAAAGTTGGTTCGTATGGTCCCAACGAGTTCGGACTGTATGATATGGCAGGTAATGTGGCAGAATGGACAATTAGTGCGTATGATGAATCAGCATATGTCTTCACACACGACATGAATCCCGACTATAAATACAATGCATTACCCGATGATCCGGTGGTAATGAAGAGAAAAGTAATCCGTGGTGGCTCCTGGAAAGATATCGCTTACTACCTGCAGAACTCCTCACGGACTTACGAATATCAGGATTCAGCCAAATCATTTATCGGGTTCAGGAACGTTAGATCCTATATGGGCTACAATTAATATCAAATACTTCAAAAATAATCATCAAAAATTCACAACTATGAATGTAACTGAATTAGTTCAAAGTAGCGGATGGAAAAACTTCATGGCCAAACTGTATGGTCTGGGTGCTTCTGTTGTTATTGTTGGTGCGCTTTTTAAAATCCAGCACTGGCCACTGGCGGGTACATTTCTGACCCTGGGATTGCTGACAGAGGCAACAATTTTCTTTTTCTCTGCATTTGAACCTCTCCATGAAGAGGTCGACTGGACTCTGGTTTATCCGGAACTGGCAGGCATGGGTGATGAGGAAGAAATTACCGAATACAAAGGACCATCCCGTGGAGGTTCATCAGCCCTTGAAAAATTCGATTCGTTGATTGAAAGCGCTGAGATCACGCCTGAACTTTTCCGAAAACTCGGACAAGGATTAAACAACCTGAATGAAACTACGGCTAAGTTATCCGATATTTCGGATGCATCCGTGGCTACAAACGAATATGTATCCAGTGTCAGGAACGCCGCTACAACCGTCAATTCACATACAGAATCCTATGTGGACTCCACAAAAGAACTGAAAGAATCGGTTGGCAGGTTGTCTGAGTCCTATGATAAAACATCCAGCCTGATTGAAGAATCCGGAAGAAATTATGCTCAGCTTTCGGAATCCTTCTCCAGCATTCAGGATGGCAGCAAATCTTACAGCAATCAGCTGGAAGGACTCAACAAGAACCTCACAGCGCTGAATGCAGTATATGAACTGCAGCTGCAGAATTCAAACGAACACCTGAAAGCAACCGAAGCCCTCTATTCCGGTCTTGACCAGATGATGGAAGACCTGAAAGATTCAGCAGAAGATTCTAAGCGGTACCGGGATGAAGTGGCTAAACTCAGTGATAACCTCTCTGCTCTGAACACCATTTATGGCAACATGCTCGCTGCCATGAATGTAATGGTTAAATAACATAGAATTGATTATATAACTTAATTAAACCCTCTATTCAGTTATGGCTCACGGAAAAGAAACCCCGAGACAAAAAATGATCGGTATGATGTATCTGGTGCTGACAGCCCTACTGGCACTGAATGTATCGAAAGAAGCGGTGGAAGCTTTCAAGCTGATCGATGAAAGTCTCAACAAAACCATTGCAAACTTCAATGTCAAGAATAACCTGACATATGGAGAGTTTGATCGTTCAGCTGCGGAAAATCCAGTGAAAGCCGGGCCATGGAGAAATAAAGCCTATGAAGTGAAAGAGCGTTCCAAGGAAGTATTTGATCTAATTCAGGAACTGAAACTTGAAATCGTTCGGGAAGCTGAAAAAGGGCATGCAGAAGAAGTGATCGAGGGAAACATCATTCATACACGTGAAATTGAAAAAATTGATGATAACAATACGCCTTCTGAAATATTGATCGGTTCTGATAACAACGGAAAAGCATATGCGCTGAAAGCAGCCATCGAAGAGTATCGGAAGTTTCTTATCGAGACCCTCGACGGGAAAGGTCCCACGGCAGCTGAGTCGATCGAGAGCAGTCTTAATACTGATGATTTCAAAGAGAAAGATGGAGCGGTGGACCCATGGGAAATCCACAATTTCCATACCCTGCCACTGGTTGCGGTCGTGGCTGTGCTTTCAAAAATGCAGAATGATGTGAAGAATGCCGAAGCTGAAACCATTAACTTCCTGTTCAGCATGATCGATGTAGGTTCCTTTAAATTCAACAAACTTGTCCCGACAGTAATTGCTAAAACAAATTACGTTCAGCAGGGAAGCCAGTATAGTGCCGAGGTGTTTATTGCAGCAACCGATACAACCCAAAAACCGAACATTTTAGTGGGTGACGTCGATTCCACCCTGGTCGACGGAGTATGGCAGTACAAGATGAAAAACGATAATCCTGAGAAGATCCCGATTGATAGCAGGGGGCGGGGAATCTATACGGTTTCTCCCTCCAGTCTTGGAAATAAGGAGTGGGGTGGCTTGATCCAGATGATTTCGCCTGCGGATGGTTCAATGGTTAGCTATCCGTTCCAGGCAGAATACCAGGTAGCACCACCCACAGTGGTGGTATCACCCACAGCCATGAATATCCTTTATATCGGACTGGATAATCCGATTGACATCTCTGTACCCGGAGTTACTCCTGACAATATCAGAGCAAGTATGTCAAACGGATCTCTCTCTAAGGGAAGGGTAAGATACGGAGATAGAACCTATCCCGGTTCATGGGTGGCAAAACCCAGAATCGGAAGTAGAGAAGCTCAAATAACCGTTACCTCGGTGAAAGAGGATGGTACCATGCAACGCCACGGGAACATAACCTTCAGGGTGAGAAAGCCACCGCCACCGGTCGCGAAAATTGCAGGGAAAAAATCAGGGACCATTACAATGGCAGAGCTTAATGCGCAACTCGGATTAGCTGCCGAGGTGGAAGACTTTGAATTTGATGTCAAGTACCAGGTGACCTCCTTCAAAGTGGGTATTATCGCAAGAGGCCTTATCTCGGAAGAGCCATCAAGCAGCTACCGGTTTACGGATGCTCAAAAAGGCCTCATTGGCCAGCTTCGAAGAGGCAGTCAGGTTATGTTTACCGATATCAAAGCTGTGGGACCAACCGGAGAAACCCAGGAACTTCCTTCTATTGTATTAAAAATAAACTAAGTTGACGACGTCATGAAGAGATTTGTTTTATTGTTTATCAGTGCTCTCCTGTTCTCAGGATTTAATTTTGTGTCCGGACAGGGGGTGGAGGGAATCTATGAAAAAGGTATTTATAAGAAAAAAGCGGTTCCCTATTCCCACTTGAGAGAAGCAGATGTGATGTGGTCGAAGCAACTGGTCCGGTTAATCGATCTGCGGGAGAAGATGAATCACTCCTTATACTACCCCACGGTGGATATGCCCGACCGGAAAAACCTTATGGGTGTGATCCTGGAAGCAATCCGAAGCGGAGAAGTGACTTCCATATTCAATTTTAACCCCCTGGATGATGAAATGACAATGCCGATACTGCCTGTTGAAGTTGAAGGCAAACTGGGTGCAAGTGTAGACACCTTAACTGTCATCGACCCAGTGACCGGCATAGAGCAACAGAACATTGTCGAGCAACCTGTCAGACTTGAAGAGGTTAAACAGTATTTTATCAAGGAAGAGTGGTACTTTGATAAAAAGCTTTCCACGATGAAAGTCCGGATCATTGGCATTGCTCCTGTCAGGTTATATCGGGACCCGAATACCGGGGATCCATTGAGACAAGCAACCTTCTGGGTCTATTTCCCGGAACTGAGGGATGCCCTGGCACGCAATGAGGTATTTAATCCCAACAACGATGCTAACCGCATCTCATTTGATGATCTCTTTATGCAAAGACGCTTTAGCAGTACGATCCTTGGTCAATCCAACGTATATGATAACCGGAGGATCGCTGATTATGAAACAGGAAGAATGGCGCTGCTTGAAGCCGAACGGGTGAAAGAGTGGTTGATCAATACCGAACACGATATGTGGGAGTATTAAGCCCCCGCTAACCGATAAAAAACCCTCAGGCAAACACCTGAGGGTTTTTTTTATATGTAATCATCGCCCTTTTTCATCTGAACATCCTGAACGATCTGCTTTATCATCTGCTCATCCTGCCGCTTACAAACCAGCAGTATATTATCCGATTCAACAACGATAAACTCCTCCAATCCCTGTAATACAACGAGCTTGTTCGTGGGCACCTTTATGATAGACTCTTTCACACCGTAGACAAAAATATTTTCTCCGGATGTTACGTTCATCTGATCATTCTTTTCCGACTGTTCATATAATGAACCCCAGGTTCCCAGATCAGACCACCCGAAATCTGAACAGAGCACATAGACATTATCTGCTTTTTCCATTATTCCATAATCGATGGAAATGCTTTTCGCATTGGAGTAAGTCTCAAGGATGAACTCTTTTTCCTTGTCGGTATTATAAATGCCCTCTCCCTCTTTGAACAAGCTGTTCATTTCCGGAAGGTGACGTTCAAATGCTTCCATCACTGATTTCAACGACCAGATAAAGAGACCCGAATTCCAATAAAACTCCCCGCTTTCAAAAAATACTTTTGCCAATTCCAAATCCGGTTTTTCAGTAAACGTCTTTACCTTCCTGAGGTTTTTGTTTCCTGCGAAACCCTGTCCGTTATTGATCTGTATGTAACCATAGCCTGTCTCGGGCCGGTCCGGTTTAATCCCCAGGGTAAGCAAGGCATCTCTATCCCTGACAAAGTCCATTCCTTCCAGAATTACCCGCCTGAATTCCTCCTCCCTCAGGATAAAATGATCGGACGGGGCAACAACAATCGTTGCATTGGGATTCAGCTGCTGGATCAGATAATTTGCATAAGCAATACAGGGTGCAGTATTTTTCCGGAACGGTTCAAGCAGGATCTGTTTTTTGGATAATTTGGGCAATTGCCGCTTTACCAGTCTACCATACTCTGAGCTGGTCACTACAAAAATGTTTTTTTCAGGAAAAATATCGATAAACCGGTCATAGGTAAGCTGCAGAAGTGTTTTGCCAACACCCAAAATATCAAGGAATTGCTTTGGTTTGTCTTTCCGGCTGAGCGGCCAGAAACGACTTCCCACCCCCCCTGCCATAATAATGCAATAGTGATCCTTTTTCATGGTAGATGATCTCTGTTACAGGATGCCCAAAGGTATAAAAATTGTAGTACTCCCCGCAAGGATTATCTGACCAAAATAAATAAAAGAGGGGAAAAACCGTTTTCCATAAAATATTCTTAAATTTATGTTCCAATTCAGCTTTTAATGAATATTATCTATCATATCGGGAATTATTTTATCCTTTTATCGAAAGTGTTTGCGAAACCCGAAAAGGGTAATATCTATTACAGGCAGATCATCCGTGAGATTATCAGCCTGGGAGTAAACTCTGTTGCAATTGTTGTGATCATTTCGACATTCATGGGAGCCGTGATCACCTTACAAACAGCTTACAACACGGAAAATCCATTATTCCCATCTTACCTTATCGGCCTGGGGTGCCGCGATTCAATCATCCTTGAATTTTCCTCCACCATGGTTGCATTAATACTTGCCGGAAAAGTGGGATCCAATATCGCTTCAGAATTAGGGACCATGCGGGTTACTGAACAAATTGATGCCCTGGAGATCATGGGTGTAAATTCAGCCAGTTACCTGATCCTCCCCAAGATCATTGCCACTGTTCTGTTCAATCCCCTGCTTACACTCATCAGCATTATTGTTGGCGTCTTCGGAGGATGGGTTGCCGGAACAGTAACGGGTGTAGTTACATCAGAAGATTTTATCTATGGAATTCAGTATGCATTCATTCCCTATTATATTACCTATTCCTTGATTAAAACCATCTTTTTTGCCTTTATCATAACATCTGTTTCAGCCTACCATGGATACTATGTTGAGGGGGGGGCACTTGAAGTTGGCAAATCGAGTACGAGAGCCGTGGTTTACAGTAGTGTGGTTATCCTTCTGTTCAATGTTATTTTAACCCAATTGCTTCTTTCATGATCACGGTCAAAAACATATCAAAATCATTTAACAATTTACCCGTACTGAAAGATATCTCGGTAACCTTTGAACAGGGAAAAACAAACCTGATTATCGGACAGAGCGGCTCGGGAAAAACTGTATTACTGAAAGCCATTGTCGGACTCCACGATATCGATGAAGGAGAGATTCTTTATGGAGAAATCGTTTTCAACAAACTTAATTTCCATGAGAAAAAAGAGATCCGCAAACAGATGGGAATGCTTTTTCAGGGGAGTGCTCTGTTTGATTCAGCAACGGTTGAAGAAAATGTGATCTATCCGCTCGACATGTTTACAAAAATGGACCCGGAAGAAAAAAGGGAGCGGGCCAACTTTTGTTTGAACCGGGTAAATATTCATAACGCAAACCACCTCTATCCCTCCGAGATCAGTGGTGGAATGAAAAAAAGGGTGGGAATTGCCCGAGCTATAGCACTGAATCCGAAATATCTCTTCTGTGATGAGCCAAATTCAGGCCTCGATCCGAAAACTGCTATCGTTATCGATGACCTGATCAAAGAAATAACCGAAGAATTCAATACTACAACCATTGTAAATACGCACGACATGAACTCCGTGATGGAGATAGGAGCAAAAGTGGTATTCATCTTTGAAGGTGAAAAATGCTGGGAGGGAACCAACCAGGATGTTCTGCATTCGGATAATGAAAAACTGAATGAATTTGTTTTTGCCAATAACCTGGCAAAACAGGTCAGGAATATCCATTGAATCCTTCCCTCCTGATTCATTGCTCAAACCCTTCTGCGAACCGTATTGTCTTGATTAAGAGTACCTGTTTACATGCAAATATGCTTTTTACATGAGTTGGCATTCTAATATTTTGTCCATTAGTTCTTAATAACATAGCCGTTCATTTTTATACCGGGATATGTTCGATTACTTTTGCAGTAAATGAAGATTTTGTGTGTTTTTAAAAAATTATACCGATGAAAACCAAAGAAAAAGGATTCAATACCAAACTTGTTCATGCCGGTGCT
>CAYZVJ010000038.1:22106-26776 GCA_964481765.1 uncultured Rikenellaceae bacterium
ACCGATGAAAACCAAAGAAAAAGGATTCAATACCAAACTTGTTCATGCCGGTGCTTTTGAAGATAATTTTGGGAGTGCAACGGTCCCTATCTACCAAACGTCCACATTTTCATTTCGGAATGCCCAGCACGGGGCAGATCTCTTCTCAGGAAAAGAGAAGGGATACATTTACACCCGGATCGGAAATCCAACCATCACGGCGCTCGAAGATAACATTGCCGAACTCGAAAATGGGTATGGAGGAATTGCAACCAGCTCGGGTATGGGCGCCACCAATACCATCTACATGACCTTTCTGGAAAAAGGGTCCCACATGATCAGTACAGCCTCTGTATATGGTCCTTCAAGAGGGGTTATGGAGAAACACTGGTCCCGGTTTGGTGTTGAATCAAGCTTTGTTGATACCTCCGATCTGAAAGCCATTGAACACGCAATCAGACCGGAGACAAAGCTTCTCTATGTTGAGACACCCTCAAATCCCACCATGCAATTAACGGATATTAAAGCATGTGCTTCTCTGGCCCATAAACACGGGATCCTTCTTGCCGTGGATAATACCTTCTCCAGCCCTTATCTTCAAAACCCCCTGGAACTGGGAGCCGATGTTGTTCTCCATTCCGTAACAAAATTTATAAACGGGCATGCGGATATTGTTGGAGGTATCATTGTTGCTAAAACGAAAGAGCATTATGACCGGTTGCGGCATGTGATGACCAATCTCGGATGCAACATGGACCCTCACCAGGCTTTTATGGTGTATCGCGGTGTGAAAACCCTTGCCCTGAGGATAGAAAGAGCTGAAAAAACAGCAAAGGAGATTGCCGAATGGCTTGAAAAACATCCAAAGGTGGAATGGGTGAAATATCCCGGATTACCATCACACCCTCAATACGAACTGGCAAAAAAACAGATGCGCGGATTTGGCTCAATGATCAGTTTTGAGTTAAAAGGGGGAATCTCAGCCGGAGAGAAACTGATGAACAACGTAACCATTGCTCTGCTGGCAGTCTCCCTGGGTGGGGTGGAATCCCTGATACAGCATCCGGCATCCATGACCCACTCAGGTGTACCAAAGGAAGAGCGATTGAAAGCTGGAATTACAGATGGCCTGGTAAGATACTCGGTTGGCATTGAAGATAAAGAAGACCTGATGAAAGACCTCCAACAGGCACTTGATAAAGTGGATTAATTGAATCCGCCCAGCGTCTATATCATAACCGGGAAGCAGGGTGGAGGAAAAACATCATTTCTCTCTACACTTGTTAATCTGCTGAAAGAGAACAGCATTACCGTTGGTGGCATACTGGCAAAAGGAGAATGGGTAAATGACCAGCGTTCGGGATTCCAGCTGGTGGATCTGTCAACCGGGCAACATATGCCTCTCGCTTCCGTGATAAGCAAAAAAAACTGGATCCCCCTGGGAAAATTTTTCTTTAACCCCGGATCCATCTCCTACGGAAATACCCTGCTTACCAGAGAAGAAATACTGAAAAAAACAATCATTGTGCTCGATGAGATCGGCCCCTTTGATCTGCAGGGGGAGCTGTGGGCTAACGGACTTCACAAATTACGGAATAACTATTCAGGAATTCTTATCCTGTCGGTGAGAACCAGACTGGTCAGGCAGGTAATTCGTCACTGGAAATTGCCCCATGCTGAAATAATCAATATCGACCGGGTAACGGTTGAAGATCTGGTGGAACGGCTAAAGGAATGCCTGAAGAACGGGATTGAAAAGAAAGGTTAACAGCCTCCCTCCGTTGCACTTTTCTTCTTCTTCCTGACAGAAACCCAATGTTATCCGTATAAGCGGATTGCCTCCAACGATTCCCTGTTCAATATCTTTATACTCTTACCATTCAGTCGGATGAGTTTGTCATTGTTGAACTCAGTGAGTATCCGGCAAATACTTTCGCGCGATGTATCAACAAAATTGCCCAGCTCAACTCTTGACAACGGCATTTCAAATTCATCCTTGCCGTAAATGTCCTCTGCAAAAGTTAACAGTGCATTCGCCAATCGACCGTGAATGTTCCTCTGTGTTCTGTTGACACACTTTTCAAATGAACTCAATTCGCTACTGCATATCTCAACAATCACTTCATAGGCAAATTTACCATTCTTAAAAATGAAATCCTTGAATATATCTTTATCAATAAAACAGACACTGGTGGGTTCAATGGCGGTTGCTGAATAGTGATTTATTTTTTCGTTAAAGGTGGTCGGAATGCCTAAAAATGAAGGTGCTTTTGTAATCTTTGTGATTTGATTCTTTGCCGGTCCTGCAATATGAATCTTCACCAGCCCGCTCCTTAAAAAGATAATGTTGGACGAAAACGCTCCCTCCTTGAAAATGATATCGCCTTTTTTGAAATAGACCTGCGCACAATTGTTACCCAGGTTTTCTAACTCATTGGCAGTTAGCGTCTTAACCGCTGCAGATTTTATTTTACAATCCAAACAATTATTCATAATTTTAGCCTTTCAATCATGTAGCATACAAATGTATAAAATGTGAGCTATATCACATAACAATTTACAGAATATCACGTATATTTGGTTGTTTTGATTGGAATTACAAGCTTCTTTTGAACATCCCATTTTTAACAATAAACTGAAACATCATGGAAAACAAAAAAATGACGTTGGCTCTTTTTACAGGGAGTCTTGACAAACTGACGGCTGCAGGTATTATACTCAGTGGTGCCGCTGCTGATGATATGGAAGTAGACGTGTATGTATTGCTGCAGGGTGCACGGGCATTTAAAAAGGAGATTGGCGATGATCCGGATAAACTTGCCATGGCAGAAAATCCACACCTGAAGGAGGAATTTGTCAAATCACTTGAAACACTCAAGGTAAACACCTGGTTGGAATTTTTCAAAGAAGCGAAGGAGCTGACCAACGTAAAAATTCACATTTGCGGATTGGCCGGAAAGATTTGGGGTGCTGAGAAATTGGAAGACTTCGTTGATATTGCCGATGATATTTGCGGTATAGGAGCATACATTACATCAGCTCAGGAAGCAGACGTGCATTTACTCATCTAATATAAACTTAAAAATAAGGAGGTAAAAAGATGACACCAGATGAATTAACCAGTGTAACCGTAAACAAAACGGTCGATGCAAGAGGAACAGCATGCCCCGGTCCTTTACTGGCTGCAAAAAAAGCAATCGGAGAGATTTCTTCAGGAGAAATCATGGAGATTCTTTCGTCGGATGAAGGGACCAAACAAGACGTTCCGAAATGGGCAACCAAAAAGGGCCATGAATACCTCGGTACCGTTGAAGAATCAGGATTTTTTAAGATTTACCTGAAAAAGGGGTAGAACCAATGAACGGGAAACAACCTGAAAAGTCCCCGAAAATATTGGTATTCTCGACAGAAAAGATCTCAGATCCTGCGATCGATCTCGCAGGGCTGCTGAAAATGCATTACTATCCCGGAGTATATACCCTTAATGTACCCTGCTCAAGTGCCGTGAAACCACGATGGATCATGACTGCCTTTGAGAAAGGTTTTGATGGTGTATTTATTGCCGCGGATGGTACCGATTGTCCTTACGGGGAAAGCTGCTCTGAAAATACAGCCAGCATTATTTCAACAACGCACGAAATGATGAAAGAAAAGGGCATTGATCCAGCAAAACTCAAAATGGCAGCGATCTGTTCTGTTTGTGCCGAAGCATTTGTGAAACACATGAACGGTTTTGCAAAACACCTTTCAGAATCATTAAAATGAATTAGATATGCCGGATAATAAAGAATTTGATGTATTGGTCGTCGGGGGAGGTATTGCCGGACAGGAAGCAGCGTTGAATCTGGCTAACCAGGATTTTAAGGTCATTCTGGTGGAGAAAGACCTTTCTATCGGTGGAAAAATGATCCACCTCAGCAAGGTTTTTCCCACACTTGATTGTGCTGCCTGTATTACCACTCCAAAGGTTTCTGAAACCGCAAGACACCCTAACATAACTATCTTTACGAATAGTGAGATAAGGGACATAGAAAAACATGGGGAAAACAATTTTACTGCAACCTTAATCCAGAAACCCCGCTATGTAACCGATGACTGCACGGGCTGTCAGATATGCGAAGAAAAATGTCCGGTTGTGGTTCATGACCAGTATCAATGGGATCTGGTTGGCAGAAAGGCAGTATATATCCCCTTCAGTATTGCCAATCCACGGATCGCGGCTATTGATATCGATAATTGTATATTGTGTGGTTTGTGTGAAAAAGTCTGTCCTGCTGACGCGATTGATTTCTCCCAAACAGAGGAAGAATCAATCATTACCGTTCAGTCTGTTGTTATTGCTACCGGATATAACCTGTTTGATCCTACCCTGATAGAACGGTACGGCTTTGGGCAATTCAAAAATGTGGTAACATCCATGCAGATGGAAAGGCAGTTGGTTCCTACCCGCCCCTTCAATACAGTATTGCGACCCAGGGATGGTAAAATGCCGGACAACATTGCCTATGTTCTCTGCTGTGGTTCACGAGATGAAACGGTCGGTAATCCCATCTGTTCACAGGTTTGTTGTATGTACTCCGTTAAGCAAGCTCAATTATTAATGGGAGCTTTGCCGATGGCGGATGTTACGATTTATTATATTGATATCCGGGCTTTCGGAAAAGGATTTCAGGAATTCTACCAGCAGTCTA
>CAYZVJ010000039.1:0-26680 GCA_964481765.1 uncultured Rikenellaceae bacterium
GATCGGTCGGTGATCCTTCACGGTGGCCTCCACAATGACAAAAAGGCTGGCTGCCAAACGGCAGCCAGCCTTTTTGTCATTGTGGGCGATGCAGGATTCGAACCTGCGACTCCCTGCTTGTAAGGCAGGTGCTCTGAACCAACTGAGCTAATCGCCCATTTCCCAATTTCAAAGATTCAAGTCAGTGACCCTCCCGACTTTCAGTCGTGATGCTCTGAACCCTGCCTGCCGGCAGGCAGGCAACTGAGCTAATCGCCCATAGCGCGTGCAAATATACGAGAGTATTTTGGTTCTGCAAAAAAACAATGATGGTGATTTGTTACATGATAATTGTTCATTGTTTGACGGTTTAACTGGCTAACCGATATTCTCCTCCCCCTACACTGATTCCCGCCTTGGAATCAGTGTTTTCCCCCTCCTAGAAGGGGATATTATGAATAAGTCCCCACTGACTTAGAAAATGCTTGATAATTATCAACGACAATGCACTCAATAATCCCAATACGTTGTGCTATTAAAAATTAAAGAATATTATTTATACTATCTTTCTGTATATCAAATAATTAATCGTCATACGGATACATTAATAGACGTTTGGTAAATTACGGTCCATGAAAAGGTTTCCCATTATATATCGTTGTAGTTGGACCGCACTGGAAGGGATGCATTCAACCCAGGGTTGCACTCGCTTACACTCGTTTACCCTGGGCTACCAACATTGCGCTCCTATCTTTGTGCCATATGGCACAAAGATAGGTTTTAAATATATTTGTTCATTGACGTATTGTTTTTTATGGTTAGTATCTGTTCTTTCCCGTCTTAATTGTAGATGGCCATCTCTTTTGTATTCACTTTATATTCATTTATATGATCAATAATTCTTCCCTACAAAAATGGTCCCGCCTTGAAACAAAAAGTCTGGACAATCAATTCCTTAATGATATTATTAATGGCTTGGGGTGTTCTTCTTTTGAGGCAAAAGCTGTATTGGATACCGTTCATAAGGTATATGGCGATTTTTTTGATTGCTCTCGGGAACTGGCTCCAGGCAAAGCTAAATTCATCGTTATATCTGCTGAAGACTCGCCTTCCAGAAAGTTGACGGAGGCAACTAAAATCAGCGTTACTTTGACCATTAATGATGACAAGGAAGACCTTCCTATAAAAGAGAAAGAAGGTGTTGTTGCCCTTAGGCAACATCGGCTGAGTCGCATATGTAACGAAGCATTTATGCAAGGCGGGCTGCTCACTGTTGAAGATATTGCCAACCGCATATTCTGCTGTGGGGAGAGAACCATTGTGCGCGATTTAAAAGATTTAAGGGAGCAAAACATCTTTGTCCCTCTTCGTTCCACCATAAAGGATATGGGTCGGACACTATCTCAACGTTCCCTGATTGTCAGGGAGTGGGTTAAAGGAAGTGAATATACAGAGATTGCGCGCAAGACCAATCACAGCATAAAAGCGATAGCCAACTATGTAACCAAGTTCAAACAGGTAGTGGCACTTATGAAAGACGGGTATGATGTACATACCATTGCTTTTGTGACCAAAATATCAAAACGGTTGGCGGAAGAGTATATCGACATCAAAGCCCACTCGATTATTGTCCCTTCCCGTAAAGACGAACTTGAAAATTTATTAAAAAAAAGAAAACCAAACGAATAGAAAAATGTGATATGTTACCAATTTCATATGAATCAAAA
Source organism: uncultured Rikenellaceae bacterium (assembly GCA_964481765.1). Lineage (GTDB taxonomy): Bacteria > Bacteroidota > Bacteroidia > Bacteroidales > VadinHA17. Next base: position 1,707 of record CAYZVJ010000039.1, read on the forward strand.
CACTACAGTTCAGCCCATAAACGGTTTTTAAAACCTGCTATCGAGAACTTCTTCAAAACGGAGTTCACTAAATCTTTTGGACCAAATGTCCGTAGCTTTATTGCTGACGAACTGATAAAAATTTTCCAATCGAATAACAGGGACATTAACTCCATAAAGCCGGGGCAAGTACTTTGGAATGCAATCCATAAAGACACCAGGGCCGATTCCCATAAAATGAAACTTGTTCCGGTCATCCTTACTTTAGTCAGTGACGAGGATATTTCTAAACTTGAAAGAGGGTTAAAAATATCGGAACACAAACAGAACGTAGTTGCCCGAATATTGAGAGAAGCTTATTCACAAGGGGCACTGCTTTCCATGAGGGATGTTAGTTTGCTTCTGGGAATGTCTGATTCTTATGCTACATACAATAGGAAAAAGTATGAGGAAAAACATAATGTCGATTTACCACACCCTGGTAATTTACAAGATATGGGATCATGTATAACGCACAAATATCAAATTATATACAAGTGCGTGATCGAAAAAAAAGATCCAGCAGTTGCCGCAAAAGAGACTAATCATAGCATAGTGGCAGTTGACCGTTATCTCGAAGATTTTAATCGCGTAAAGACCTTATACCTTGATGATAAAGATGAAAATTATATTCATCTTGTCACCAAACTATCGTTAAATTTGATTGCTCAATATATAAGCATTATAAATCAATACGTCAAAGAATTTAATGTTGCTATTTAAACTAAAAATTATTTATTAAAAAAATATGCGTTTTTACTTGTTTAGCCATATTGCTTTATCAACGGAGCTAAAAAATTAATAACCAAATACAAATAATAACTTCCTTAGCTTTTATTACTATTTATTTTGATCAGCCAAATTCATTTAAATTTTCCAATTCTATTTCTACACAACCTCTGCCACAACAAACGTGCTGCCTCCGATAAACACAAGATCATCCGGGCCGGCCAGGGACTTTGCCTTTTCAACTGCCTCCTTTACCGACGGAATAACCTCTCCTGTTAATCCCTTTATTGCGGCTTTTCCTGCCAGCATGTGAGCATCCATTGCCCTTGGGATCTGCGCCCGGGTGAAAAACCAGGTAGCATCTCCGGGCAATACATCAAAAATGGGGTCCGGGTTCTTATCACTGACCATACCAAAAACCATCCATAACCGTTTATGCGGGGTTTGATAAATCTGCGAAACCACGCTTTTGATCCCCTCAAGGTTGTGTCCGCTGTCACAAACCACCAGTGGCTGATGACCCAATACCTGCCACCTTCCCAAAAGCCCGGTGTTCACAGTAACATTAGCCAGACCGTTATAGACCCGGTCAACCGGGATTGTATATCCTGTTTTTCCCAGCTGCTCAACAGACATTAACACAGTTGCAACATTCTTTCGCTGGTATAAACCCAGTAAATCAAGGATCAGATCCTTATAAACAAGGCTATCATTTCGATAAACATTCATGGATTGCTTCCCATCAGGTGTCAGGAAACTATAGGGGATGGAATAAACACGATCGGCAAAGTAAATATCGGATCCCTTCTCCGCTGCTCTTTCGATAAAAATAGCATCTGTCTCACTACCGGATTCACCAATAACAACCGGGACCTTGTTTTTAATGATCCCGGCTTTTTCACCCGCAATCTCAGCCAATCCCGATCCCAGGTATTCCATGTGATCATGACCGATATTGGTAATGACAGACAAAATCGGATCCAGGATGTTTGTCGAGTCGAGCCGCCCGCCCATACCAACCTCAACCACTGCAACATCCACCCGTTCCTGCTCAAAATGGTGAAAAGCCATGGCAACCGTCATTTCAAAAAAGGAGGGCCTGATCCGCTCAAACAGCTCCCTGTTGTCAGCAACAAACCGGACAACCTCATTTTCACCAATGGGTACACCATTGACTCGAATCCGTTCACGAAAATCTTTCAGGTGAGGCGATGTGTACAACCCGGTTTTGTACCCGGCTTCCTGCAAAACAGAAGCAAGCATGTGCGAAACCGATCCTTTCCCATTGGTTCCGGCTACATGCACGGACCGGAAGTTCCGGTGAGGATAATTGAAATGCCTGTCGAGCTCCAGTGTGGTACCAAGATCGGATTTATATGCCACCTTGCCAACCCGTTGGAACATGGGAAGGCTTTTGAATAAGTAGTCGAGGGTTTCCTTGTAATTCATTCAAATGTAACTCAGTAGTAACTCATTGTAACTCATAGTAACTCGATAGTAATTCGTATCTCGGTTACGGTCCTGAAAGAACAAAAATCTTCGATTTTGTATTTTTTCGAGGATCGGTGTTCGTTTTTCGTCAAGAAACGCATTACTCGTCATTCGTAACTTGTTTACCCGAGTACCGAGTAACCAGGACCGAGTACCTGTACCCATAACAGCTGATTACTAATTTCTCACCACTCGCCACTCGTTTCTCTTCTTCTTAAATCCGCAATTCGATATCCGCCTGCCTGCCGGTTCACCAGCCTGTGGCTGGCAGGCAGGAAATCCGAATATTATGAAACTCTGTACACTGAACTCATCACCACATATTCCAATGCACTCGTTCGGGTTTGAACCGTTGCGGGACCGGTTTTTCTTCAGCGGGCTTGCCGATTGCAACGACGGCAAAGGGCTGGATATTATCCGGAAGGTTAAACAGTTCCTTCATTTCTGCTTTTCGTTCCTCACGCGGGTGGACACCGCACCAGACGGCACCCAGTCCGATTCCGTGAGCAGCCAGTAAAAGGTTCTGAGTGGCTGCAGCACAATCCACTGCCCAGTATCCCTTGCTGAGTTCCATGGATTCATCCCCGCAAATCAGCACTGCATAGGAAGCATCTTTCACCATCTTTGCATAGGGATGGATCCGGGTGATCTGATCCTTCAGTTCAATATCATCGATGACCAGAAAATGCCAGGGTTGCTGGTTATTCGCCGACGGTGCGTACATGGCAGCCCGCAAGATGGTTTGAATTTCTTCCCGGGAAACGGGTTCACCGGAGTATTTGCGTATGCTTCGCCGGTTTATAATTGCATCAAACAGATCCATAAGCGTAATATTTAGATAAACAGATTTGCTTTGCCTTTCCCAAGATAGCAAAATTTAGTACATTTATCGATGAGTCATACACATCAACAGAGAATAGCATTATTATGAAAAAATCGAATAAAATTTTTGTCCTCGACACCAATGTGTTATTGCATGATTACCATTGTATCTACAATTTTCAGGAGAACGATATCATTATTCCCATCGTGGTACTGGAAGAGCTTGATAAATTTAAACGGGGAAACAATATCATCAACATGCATGCCAGGGAGCTCACCAGGGAACTGGACAAGCTTTCGGGAGATGGTCTCTTTGCCGGCGGTATCTCCCTGGGTAATGGCAGAGGTAAGTTGTTTATCGAAACCGGTAAAGAGTATTCGAAAATGGTCAGTGAATCGTTTCCTGAAAAGACTCCGGATCACCGGATTCTTGCGATTGCTGACTACGTCAGGGTCAGTAATCCATCTAAAAAGGTTTTTCTGGTTACCAAGGACATTAACCTGAGAATGAAGTCGAAATCACTGGGGATCCCTGCACAGGACTATGAGACGGATAAGGTAACCAACCTTGATGAATTGTATAAAGGGGTCTCTGTTAAAGAGAAAATCGACAATCAATTGGTCTCACAGTTATATGATAACCATGATGGTATTCCGGTAGAGGAATTCATGTTAGAGGAAGAGCCTTATGCACATCAATATTTCATCATGAAAAGTGAGAAGTCAAGTGCTCTCGCCCATTACGATCCGTTCAACAAGGTAATCAACCGGATAGAGAAGATCACGGCATATGGCATTGAACCGCGGAATGCGGAGCAAACCTTTTCTCTGGATGCTCTCACAAGACCCGAAATACAGCTTATCGGTCTTACGGGAAAAGCGGGTACAGGCAAAACCCTTCTGGCACTGGCTGCCGCATTGCATCAGCGAAGGAATTACAAACAGATCTTCCTGGCGCGTCCGATCATCCCTCTGGCGAACCGTGACATGGGATTTCTCCCCGGTGATGTGAGTGAAAAAATTGAACCTTACATGCAACCATTGTTTGACAACCTGACAGTGATACGGCATAAGTTCAGCCAGCAAAGCAAGGAATACCAAAAGATTGAGGAGATGCTGACAGAAGAGAAGCTGGTTATCACGCCCCTCGCCTATATCCGTGGAAGGAGTCTTTCAAATATATTCTTTATTGTCGATGAAGCACAAAACCTCACTCCGCATGAAGTAAAAACGATCATTACCAGAGCCGGTGAAGGAACAAAAATGATCTTTACCGGAGATATCGAGCAGATTGATTCTCCGTACCTCGATATCGGTTCGAATGGATTAAGTTATCTTACCGACAAAATGAAGGGTCAGAATGTTTTTGCACATGTCAACCTGGTAAAAGGAGAACGTAGTTTCCTTGCTGAACTGGCAAGTCAAATACTGTAGTGAGATCGTAAACCAGGCACTGTACCAAACAGTCACACAAAATGAACAGACAACTCTTCATAGTCAGGCACGGTAAATCAGACTGGAGTGTTCCGGAACTGAGGGACATTGACCGTCCTCTCAAGAACCGGGGAGTGCAAAATGCCTACACCATGGCCGGATTCATCAAAGAAAAAGGATTAAAACCGGAAATAATGATCTCCAGTCCGGCAGCCCGGGCATTAAACACCGCATCGATTTTTTTCAGGGTATTGGAAATGAAACCGGATGAAATGATCGTTGATGAACGGATGTATCATGCCAGTCCGGGTGAGATAATGGAAATCATAACAGCGGTGCCGGATAAATTTCAATCCATCATGATTTTTGGACACAATCCAAGCTTCACACAACTGGCGAATGTTTTTTTAACTGAACACATATACAATATCCCAACAGCCGGAGTGGTGTTTCTTGACTTTGTAATGAATAAATGGCAGGAAATCAGCAAAACGAAACCTGTGGATCATTTCTTTGAGTATCCCAAGAATTTATAAACACGACTTAAAGGAAGGATGAAACGAGCATGAAAAAAAATAAACAGATCATTAACCGGGAACTGAGCTGGCTCTCCTTTAACCACAGGGTGCTGCAGGAAGCAATGGATTCGTCCAATCCGCTCATTGAACGAATCCGGTTCCTCGGTATTTTTTCCAATAACCTCGATGAATTTTTTAAGGTCCGGGTTGCTTCCGTTAAACGAATGCTCGATTACCAAATAATATCCAAAGATTTTATAGGAGGGAAACCGTTAAAAATTTTGCAAAAGATCCAGGAAACAGTAATTGATCTGCAGAATCAATTTGATATTGCTTACCAGGATATTTTGCAAAGTTTAGCCAGGGAAAACATCTACATCATTAACGAAAATCAATTGAGTGAAGAGCAGGGCGTTTTTGTAAGGGACTATTTTCATCAGCAGGTGCTACCGATCCTTTCACCTATCATGTTGCACAACCTGGATCAGATACCCCGGTTAACCGACAAAACCATATATCTTGCCATACGCCTTACCGGAACCCACGCCAATTTGCAAAAAGAGTATGCACTCATTGAAATCCCTGCAGGCGAAATACCGAGATTTTTTGTATTGCCACAGATCGATGAGAAACAGTGTATTATGCTACTGGAAGATGTGGTCCGTTACTGTTTAAAAGATGTATTTTCAATCTTTAAATTCGACAGGTTCGAGTCATATACCATAAAACTGACCCGGGACGCTGAACTGGACATTGACAATGACCTGTCGAAAAGTTTTCTTGAAAAAATCTCTCACGGTGTTTGGGCACGAAAAAAAGGACAACCGGTACGTTTTATATATGATAAAAGAATCCCGGAAGATCTCCTCTCATTTATCATCAACAAATTGGAACTTGATGAAGCCGATAATTTAATTCCCGGAGGAAGGTACCATAACTTCAAGGATTTCATGACGTTCCCGAATATCGGAGGCGATAACCTGGTCTTTCCTCCGATTCAGGCAGTCAATCATCCCCGATTAAAACCCAACAAAAGCATTATAGATGAAATAGCCAAAAGTGATTTTTTACTGCATTATCCATACCACAATTTTAATCAATACATCAATCTTCTTCGGGAAGCAGCCATTGATCCCCATGTAGTTTCTATTAAAATCACACTATATCGTGTCGCTGAAGTATCCAGAGTGATCATGGCGCTGATCAATGCCGCAAGAAATGGTAAAGAGGTTACGGTTATCTTTGAACTTCAGGCAAGATTCAATGAGGAATCGAACATCCGGTGGTCCAAAAAACTTCAGGAAGTGGGTGCTAATGTTATTTTCGGTGTACCCGGATTAAAAATTCATGCCAAACTAACCCTGATCAGCCGAAGGGAAAATAGAAGAATGGTCCATTATACCTGTGTTGGAACCGGAAATTTTCATGAGGAAAATGCAGCGGTCTATGTCGATTGCAGCCTCTTTACCATAGATCCAATGATCACAGCAGAGGTTCGGAAAGTGTTCGATTTCTTTGAGCATCCATTCCGGTCATTCTCATACAAACATCTGATCGTCTCTCCACTCTATATGAGAAGAAAATGCAATCATCTTGTTGAAAACGAGATAAAAAATGCACTGGCAGGTAAGGAAGCATCCATAATACTCAAACTAAACAGCGTCGTCGATACCGAACTCATTAACAAGTTATATCGTGCAAGCAATGCCGGTGTGAAAATAAAACTGATCATCCGGGGTATCTGTTCACTGATTCCCGGAATCCAGGGAATGAGTGAAAATATTGAAATTATCAGTATTGTTGGCCGGTTCCTTGAACATTCCAGGTTCATGATCTTTCACAACGATGGGGATGAGCTTTATTATTTATCTTCTGCCGACTGGATGATCCGTAACATGGATCACCGGGTTGAAGTCGCCTGTCCGATTTATGATCCAAAACTTCAACAGGAGATTAAGAAAATGATCAAACTGCACCTGTCGGATAATATTAAAGCCCGGATCGTAAATAAAGAACAGGACAATGTTTACCGAAAAAACCGTTCAAAAAAACAGATCGATTCACAACAGGAGATCTATAAAAAAATTACACAGCATCTTTTCAGGTAATTCTTTTGTAACGGTTTTAAAACAGCAGTTTATTCGGTTATCCAATTCAGCATAAAATAGGTGATATGTATATAAAAACCAAGGAATTAGAACAAATATGCTGTCGGGTTAAGGATCTGGCCATGGAAGTGGGCGATTTTATTCAGAAGGAAGCAACGGAATTTTCATCCGGAAAAATTGAAACAAAGGGTGTACATAACTATGTATCGTATGTGGATAAAGGTGCTGAAGAGAAGCTTACAGAAGGGTTATCCGTTATTTTACCCGATACAGGATTCATTACCGAAGAGGAGACTACGAAACAAATTACGAAAGAGTATACCTGGATTATCGATCCACTGGACGGGACTACCAATTTCATCCACGGCCTTCCCCCCTATTCCATCAGTATTGCCCTGATGAGGGAAAACAGGATCATCCTCGGACTGGTTTTGGAAGTGGTTGCTCACGAGTGTTTCTATGCCTGGGAGTCAGGTCCTGCCTTCTTGAATGGTAACGAAATAGCTGTCTCGAAAACCAGTTCCATCAACGATGCACTGATAGCTACCGGTTTCCCCTACTCTGATTTTGAACGTTTCGGTCCGTTTATCGATTCACTGATGTATTTCATGAGGAATACTCACGGCGTGCGGCGTCTTGGTTCGGCAGCAATTGATCTTGCCTATCTCGCCTGTGGCAGACTGGATGCTTTCTGGGAATACAGTCTGAATCCGTGGGATGTCGCTGCCGGAGCGTTTATCATCGAGCAGGCTGGAGGGTCTGTAAGCGATTTTTCAGGGGGATCAAACTACCTTTTCGGGAAAGAGATCGTTGCCGCTAATGCATTGATATTTGATGACTTTCTAAACATTGTTGGCAGTTTTATGAATCGGGAATGAGAGATAAGGAGACTGAGAGACTGTGTGACAAAGGGACGAAGAAGGGAGACTGCGTGACGGTTTGAATGTGAGACTTTTAGAGGGGGAGACTGTGAGAGAAAAAGAGGTTGGTCCTGGGTGCTCGGTTCTCGGTCCTCGGTAAAGAAAGTAACCAGTGAAAAGTAACCTGTGACGAGATAGGTAAAACAATGTCCCGGAGGTGCCAAAAGCATGCCCATGGCAGACTGAAAGAAGTGAGTTGGGAGTTGTGAGTTACGCCTGCCTCGGCAGACAGGGAATACGGGTTATGAGTTATGGAAGAAGGACTATACACCCGCTGAAAGGGCATTTAATCTGGAGACGCCATGCATGGCGTCTCCACGAAAATAAAATTTGTACCTTTGGCTTGTTAATTCATTCTCAGGTGTCGAAAATCGGTTTTTATACGTTTTACGGATTCATCTGGCTCATTACCTGGCTACCGATCAGGGTCCAATACATCTTCTCAGACTTCCTGTTCTGCATCGGATACTATCTCCTGCAGTACCGGAAAAAAACCACCATGACAAACCTCAGGAATGCCTTTCCTGAAAAATCCGAAAAGGATATACGGGAAATTGCCCGTAAATTCTACAGGCATCTGTTTGATCTGTTCATCGAATCGATGGCTTCGATGCACATCACCAAAAAAGAGATAAACAAACGGATGGTATTTAAAAATATGGATTTGCTCGAAAAGTTCTATATAGCGGGAAAAAGCCTCACTGTTGTAAGCGGACATTACGGCAACTGGGAATGGCCATTCAATAGCCCTTTATTCAGTCAGTACCTGGTACTGGCGATCTATAAGAAATTAAGTAATGAACGGTTTAACCGATTGTATAACAAGCTGCGATCGCGGTTTGGCGTTGAGCCCGTAGAGATGAAAAAGACACTCAGAAGGCTCATTGAATGCAGGCAAAACGGGATACTGACCATGACCTATGTTCTGGGTGATCAGCGCCCCCTGAAACGGAATATCCGCTACTGGCTCACCTTTCTGAACCAGGATACCCCGGTTTATCTCGGGGCGGAGAGGATATCTATCCAGCTTGATCACCCGGTTATCTATATGCACATTCAAAAGATCCGGAGGGGATATTATACCGTTGAATTCACCACACTGGCTGAACACCCCAAAGAAACCGGGGAGTTTGAAATCACCCGGCTTATCATGGAAACATTGGAAAAATATATCCGGAAACAACCGGAATACTGGCTCTGGTCACACAAACGCTGGAAATATAATAAAACAGATTTTCAATGATCAGAATCTCTGTAATCATTCTGAACTGGAACGGGAAGCATTTTCTTGAAAAGTTACTGCCATCGGTGGTGAAACATTCATCCCTTCCCGATGTGGAGATTGTGGTTGCAGACAACGGATCAACAGACGATTCCGTCGAATTCCTGGAAAACCAGTATCCGAAAATCACATTGTTGAAGTTTGACCGGAATTTTGGTTTTGCCGAGGGATACAACAGAGCATTACAACAGATTGAATCGGAATACTACGTTCTGCTGAATTCAGATGTTGAAGTGACCGGGACATGGATACAACCCATCATTCAACTGATGGATTCCGATAAAAAGATTGCTGCCTGTATGCCCAAGATAAGGGATTTCAACAACAGGAAATCTTTTGAGTATGCCGGAGCATCGGGAGGATTCATTGACAGGTATGGATACACTTTCTGTCGCGGGAGAATTTTCAACATCATTGAGGAAGATAATAAACAGTACGATGATACACGGGAGGTATTCTGGGCGTCCGGAGCCTCTCTTTTTATCAGGGCAGATGCGTTTCATCAGGCAGGAGGTTTGGATGGGAAATTTTTTGCACACATGGAAGAGATTGACCTCTGCTGGCGGTTAAAGAACCGGGGATTCCGGATTTCTTCTTCGGGGCAATCCCTGGTTTACCATGTCGGAGGTGGTGCATTACCCATGAACCATCCAAGAAAAACATACCTGAATTTCAGAAACAACCTATACCTCCTTTATAAAAACCTTCCTGCACAGCATTTTAAAAGAACCATGCTCAGCCGCCTTTTATTGGACATCATAGCGGCTGTTAAATTCCTCTTCAGCCTCGAATTCAGTAACTTCCTGTCCGTGTTCAGAGCTCATATCTCCTTTTTCAGCTCTCTCCCCCGGTTGAAAACAGACCGACAAGAAAATCTCAAAAAAGCGGTAACTTTTCAGCACCCTGAGATCTATCCTCACAGTATTGTTATCGATTTTTTCATTCGAAGCAAAAAAAGGTTTTCCGATCTTTCCTGGTCCGAATGATCGTTATATATTTGAGGCTTCGAAAAAACCTGTTCCATGAAAACCATTCAATATATCGTATTCTTTGGCATCGTATTTACGATTTATGGTTTGATCAATGTGTATGTTTATTACCGGGGTATTTCAATCATACCCAATACCGTTCATGCCCGTAATTTCTTCTTTTTCACCTTTCTTTTTTTTTCGTTTTCTTTTGTTATCGGAAGGTTCCTTGAAAGGATATGGTTGTCACCCGTAAGCTTTGCATTCACCTGGATCGGGTCTTTCTGGCTGGCGGCAATGTTTTATTTCTTTCTCCTTGCCGTTCTCTCCGATATCGTACGACTTTTCAATCATTTCTTTCACTTCTATCCGGATTTCATTACATCCAATCCGGATGCCTTCCGTAGGTACGCCTTCCTGATCGCGGTGTCTGTTGTTGTAATAACCCTTATTGCGGGCCATTTGAATGCAGTGATTCCAAGGGTTAAACGCATTCCGCTTACCATAAATAAGGCAGTAAATATTGAATCCCCGTTTCGTGTCGTAGTCGTTTCAGATATTCATCTTGGGACGATCATTGGTCCCAGGCGTGAAAAACGACTCGTGAAAAAGATCAACTCACTTGAACCCGATCTGGTTTTATTTGCCGGGGATGTTGTGGATGAGGATCTGGGGCCGGTTTTACATCAGAATGTCGGGAAAGAACTGGAAAACATCAAATCCGGTAATGGTATCTATTCCATTACCGGGAATCATGAATACATCGGTGGTGTAGAAGAAGCAGTTGCATTTCTTACCAGGCATGGGATCACTGTATTACGTGATAGCGTGACAAGGATAATGAATGCTATCTATGTTATCGGCAGGGAGGATCATGATCAGAGAAGATTTGGTGGCAGCGGGAAAAAACCCTTGCATGAACTGCTTCAGGATGTGGACATGACAAAACCTGTCATTGTCCTGGATCACCAGCCAACAACCCTGGATGAATCGGTTCAAAACAAAGTGGATCTTCACCTTTCCGGTCATACACACAACGGGCAGATCTGGCCGCTAAACCTCCTTACACGCAAAATATACCAATTAAGCTGGGGGTATGAAAAAAGAGGACCGACACACATCTACGTATCGTCCGGATTCGGAACCTGGGGACCTCCGGTAAGAATAGGGAGTCATCCGGAGATTGTGGAATTGGTGCTGACCTTCCGGAAGTAAATACATCTTTCTCAATCCACCTTCATCCCCTCCGGTCAGGCAGGCGTAGGACGAAAGATGTTTTTCGGCAACGATGCCCGTATCGAAGTTCGTTTATCGGTTACGTCAGAAAAAAAGAAAATACGACTTACGTAAGACGCTTTACGACCCGGATTTCGTTACCGAATAACGTTTCACGATTTTCTCAGAGGAGCGGGTGCATCAATCCACAGAAAGCGCATGCTTCAGGGAATCCAACCGTGTTTTGTAGTCATCCATTGCCCGTTCGATAACATCGAGTGCTTCCTTTATCCGGTAAGTATGGGTGATTTCACAATCCCTCCGATTTCCGGGAAGGTCTTTATAGCGAATCGATCAGTCTTTCAAGCCCTATTTTTCTTGATCCTTTTATGAATATCTCCCTGGACCGTAAGGGATTCCTTTTCAGCCAGTCAATGAGATCATCAACGGTTTGAAAGGTTTGATAAACTCTGCCTGAACCGATCTGGCTGAAAACCGAACCAACCAGGATTATATCATTTATTCCGCTCCCATCCAGTTTGGCAACCAACTTTTCATGTTCCTCCACTGCTGTATCACCCAGTTCAAGCATATCCCCAAGGATGAGTAGACCATTCATGCCACTGCATCTCATAAAATCATCGATAGCAAGAACCATGCTGGTTGGATTTGCATTATAGGCATCCAGCAGGACGGTATTGTATTTTGTATGTACTATTTGTGAACGGTTGTTTTCAGGAACATATGACTCAATGGCTTCAATGATTTGATGAATACCCACGTTAAAATAGTCACCGACGCGTACCGCAGCCATTACATTTTCAGCATTGTATCTACCTGCCAGCCTGGTATGGATCTGTAATTCATCACCCATATAATGGAGGATCATGCTAAGAAGATGGGGGTTATCGTTTTCAGGAAGGTCACCCCGGAAAAGTCGGTTATCGCAGTATGGAACTTTTTCGAATCTTCTTTCCAGAAGCATATTGTTCAGTACCTCATTCTTTTCATCGTAGAATACCACTCCTTCCATTTCTTCGAGGGAATCGTATAATTCAGCTTTTGCTTTCCGAACATTTTCAGGCGAACCAAATCCTTCCAGATGTGCGACTCCAACATTTGTGATCAATCCATGTGTTGGTCTGGCAATCTGGCACAGGCGGTTTATTTCCCCAATATGATTGGCCCCCATTTCGACAACAGCAATTTCTGTTTCACTGGAAAGGGACAGGAGAGTAAGCGGTACACCAATTTCATTATTCAGGTTTTCTTTGGTGGAGAGCACTTTGTATTTTCTTTTCAACACTCTTGAGACCAGTTCTTTGGTTGTTGTTTTACCATTCGTACCGGTAATACCGACAACCGGTATGGTAAAATAATTTCTATGCAAGGCTGCCAGTTCCTGAAGGCATTCCAGGGAATTATCAACGATAATATACCGTTCATCTTTAGCCTGAATTTTATCGTCAATTACAGCATACCTGCAGCCTTTTTCCAGTGCCGCCTCAGCAAATTCATTTCCATTGAACCGATCACCTCTCAATGCAAAGAAAATGGCACCTTCGCTTCGTATTCTGGAGTCGGTAGAGATGACCGGGTTTTCAACAAAACGTGTATAGAGTTCCTGGATATTCATTGGCAGGGAAATGAATTCAATGGTTGATCATCGTTTCGTGAACAGATAAAAAAAACCTCATTAAATCTAATGAGGTTTAAACTTATTTTCAATGTTTTTTCATAATCCACCAGGGCTTCCGACACGGATCATTGCACACCGGAATCCAAGGTCAGGTCTTGCACTCTCCTGATCCAGGAACCGTCTTGTTGCGGGGCTCAGCCAGTATGCTCTATCTCTCCATGATCCTCCTTTATACACTCTTGCCCTGTCGTTTATCAGCGATGTATAATCTGGACTATCGCCTCCCCGTTGTGCATACATACCTCCAGTACCCAGCGTATCCTCGGTCATTTGCCAACTCTCGGATAATCTGGATTGCATATCTCCGTCTTTATAATTTCTATAGTCGGCTTGCTGGTAATTGTACCTGGCTGCGGATTCGATTTCAGTTACGTCTCTCCACTTCAATCTACCCAGGCTATCTTTCTCAGCAACATTCCCTTCCTGATCACGTTCAAGAGTCTGGAAGATATTACCCCTGAAGGGGTTAAATGATTCAACGTCTGTGGGGGAGAGTGGCCGGTAGACATCCTGTACCCATTCGTTCACATTACCAGCCATGCAATACAATCCATAATCATTGGGCCAGTACGACTTAACCGGTGCACAAATGCTTGCGTTATCGTTGAGGTTTCCGGCAACTCCCATCAGGTCACCTTTACCCCTGACAAAATTTGCCAGCATCTGGCCCCTGTACCTGTGTTCTGCATTTCTAACGTTGTGGCCATCCCAGGGATATATCCTGCGTTCATATACCCGCTCTTCAAAGGTATTTCCTACCAACGCGAGTGCAGCAAATTCCCATTCTGCTTCCGTTGGGAGCCGGTATTTTGGGAGAAGGATACCGTCTTCCAGTCTAACCCTTCTCTCTTCCTGGTTCGGATCAAGGCTGGGCAGGTTTTGATTGACCACCCCTTCATATTGCCCGACAAGATAGGCTTCCGAATTAAAATTATTTTCATCAACCTGATTTGGATCCAAACTAAGAATGCCATAATCAATAAGAACCATTTCGTTTACCCGGTCTGTTCTCCAGGTACAATAATCAGTTGCCTGGCTCCAGTTGACACCAACCACGGGGTAGTCATTATAGGACGGGTGTCTAAAATAGTATTCAATATAGGGTTCGTTGTAAGCCAACGGGCTTCTCCATACCAGTGTGTCCGGAAGAGCATTCTTGTATACCTGCGGATAGCTTGCAAATACCCGCTTTACCCAATAAAGGTATTCTCTGTAGTCTACATTTTTAATCTCTGTTTCATCCATGTAAAAAGAAGATACCGTTACTCTGCGTGGTATATTGTTCCAATCATAGGTAATATCCTGCTCTACCCTTCCCATGGTGAAGGTACCCCCTTCAATGAGCACAAGTCCGGGACCGGTTTCCTGTTCGTAATCATGAACCACTTCGAATCCTCCATAATCCGGATCATTATATTTCCAACCGGTGGAAGAGGAGGTGTTTTTATCACCTTTACCGCCAAACAAACTGCATGAGGTAACAACAACCGATATAGCTAATACGCCAGCTAAGTTTTTAAACTTTAGGATCATAACGATTAGATTTTAAGCTAATAACATATTCAAATATAATAAAATTTGATGTAATAAATATATTTTTCCAAAATAACTAAATTTTAGGGACTTTTATTGCCTTTACTAACCCTCTTTTTTTAACAAGGTTAAATCCTGCAATACAGGTTATTTCATGAGCGGCTGTTCCGGGTAGCCCTGGCCCGGCACCTTTAATCGCCATATCATAGGTATAACTTACACTGATATTGTGATAATTAACCGATGCTCCAAAAATCGCAGAATTATTGGAGAAGGCAAAATCATGCCGCAACCACACTCCCAGCGATACCGGTTCCCTGGCCAACACAAATCCATAATTAAGGTTTTGATAATGATGCTGTTGTTGGAACAACAGGGTTGGTGTCAGAATGATAGCACCTGCCCTGTTTGGCGTCCCTTTCAGGTAAAAGTTGTTGGCAAGGTGTACCGAGTATTTTCTCGATAACCTGCACTCATCCACCGGATTTTCAGAAATCCCGGGCTTAGCCAAATGGTGGATGGTGATGCCCCCGTATAATTCTTTATAGATACCCAGAAAACCAACTGCAAAATCAGGGTAGATCTTTTGATATCCACGGATATTCTCTCCTGTTTGAACAACAACTCCGCGAAAAGGATCAATCATATCTTCAAAAACCAGATTGTCCGATGCAAGCCGGTTCTGGTTTACCGATGCCTGAAATCCGGCAAATACAAAAAATTCCCGTGTTACCTGTAAATGATAAGTGTAAATGAATGCTGCTGAGAATATACGGAGAGTGCCATCTCCCAGGTTATCATTGAACAGGTGAACGCCAATTCCACCATGCAACAGCTCAATCGGTTGATCATACGATGCACTATACGTAACAAAATCAGAATTTAGCTCCGGCCAATGATTCCTGTAGTTTATGGACAACCGGTTGTAACCAGCGGATCCAGCAAAGGCCGGATTATGATAGATTAAATTCCCATGAAACTGTGAAAAGATTACATCCTGCCCGAGACCCTGAAAACTGACGACAAGTAAAATGAAAAGGAGATTAGTTACGGTCCGTATGCTAAACCCGATCCTCATTCCCTTGCTGCCTGTTTTCCTGCTTATCCTCATTTGTCTCAAACTCCTACAATATAAACGGTTATCAAAACGTTTAATTTTCTAATAAACAAAATTACTTCACACCCGGCAATAAAACTCAATTTTCTTAACATTTTGTTTATTTGTGCTTATTTACGGATGCAATGTTTCAGATGAAGAAGAGATACCTAATAACGGGATTGATTGTCGGCATATTGTTCTGCACCTGTTTGCTAACCGCACAGGATATACAGATTTCAAGAGTGGTTCGCCAGGGTCCTGCCACACCGGACTCTTTAACTGACATTGTGAAACAAAAAGCAGGAAAATATGCCGGATCTTCATGCCTTTCCAGCGGACATTGGATAAAAGTGAAGATTACGGAGGATGGGATATATAAACTTACCTATTCACAGCTGGTCTCCATGGGAATTACAAACCCTTCAAATCCCAGGGTATTTGGAAACGGAGGCAAAATGCTTCCCCTGAATTCAGCCCTGCCCCGGCCTGACGATCTGACTGAAAATGCCATATGGATTGAGAAAGGAACCGATGGCATCTTTAATCAAGGCGATTACATATTATTTTACGGAAAGGCACCGGGGGAGTGGAGGTACAACAGTGATGAACAGATGTTTCTTCATGAAAGACATCTCTATTCCAATGCAGCGTACTATTATATCACCTCAGATGCAGGAATTGGGAAATCAATTGCCCTGACGGAGCAAATCACAGAGCCTGAAAATGTTATCGTATCAGCATATGACAATTATGCATCCCATGAACTGGACAAGGTTAACCTCATCAAATCAGGAAGGGAATGGTTTGAGCCGCTTTTAAGTTACGGTGAAAATGAATTCAGTTTTACCTTTCCTCACCTTATGCCTGCTGTGCAGGTCAAGATTAAATCCAGGCTTCTTGCCAGATCAGGTCTGAATAGTTCATTTGTACTGAAAGCTGACGGTGAGAGCATCGCATCAATTGATCTTTCAAGCGTAAACATTGCCAGCACCACCTCTGATTACGCCAGCACCAATACTTCCATTCACACCTTTACTACCGACGATGATGAAATGGATATCTCGCTCACCTTTCAGAACAATGGATACAGTGCTGCGGAGTGCTGGCTTGATTACCTCGTGTTGAATATCCGCAGTCAACTGGTTATGACGGGCTCCCAGATGCATTTCCGGGATATGGAATCAGTCGGGCCAGGCAACATCTCTTCTTTTCAGCTTTCAGGTGCCCAATCCTCATTTCGTGTCTGGGATATAACCGATACATATAACGTGAAGGAATTACCTGCGATATTCGCATCGGGGACCCTGCAGTTCAAAGCCCGAACAGATTCACTTCGAAGCTTCATCCTCTTTGATAATACCTCTTTTCTGACTCCGGAGATTGTGAAAAATCCGGTTCCCAACCAGGATCTTCATGGACTTGATCCCGTGGATATGGTCATTGTTTCACACCCGGATTTTCTCGATCAGGCTAACCAGCTGGCTAACCTGCACGTCACCCAGGATAACCTGAGAACGGTGGTGGTAACTCCCGACCAGATCTACAATGAGTTCTCATCCGGCGCTTCCGATGTATCGGCCATACGGGATTTTATAAAAATGCTGTACGACAGAGCCTCTGCGCCTGAAGATAAACCCCGTTACCTTCTTCTTTTCGGAGATGGATCGTTCGATAATATTTCCGACCATAAAAACAATACAAACTACATTATCACCTACCAATCGTCGAATTCATTAAGTCCTACCAAGTCTTACGTCACGGATGACTTTTTTGGAATCCTGGATGATGGTGAAGAGGTGGTCAGTGGCTTGATCGACATAGGTATTGGTCGTCTCCCAGTATCAACAGTCGACGAGGCTCGGGCAGTTATCAGCAAAATAATTCATTATACCGGTCCCGAAACCAGGGGAGAGTGGAGGAATATGATCTGCTTTATCGGTGATGACGAAGACAACAACATTCACATGAAGGATGCCAATTCCCTTGCCGACCAGGTCAATGCATCGTATCCGGCATTCATCACCCAGAAGATATTTCTCGATGCCTATCCACAAGTATCCTCTCCCAGTGGTGAGGCTTACCCTGAAGTGAACATTGCCATAAACGACAGGATTAATTCCGGTGCACTCATCATCAATTATGTCGGACATGGAAACGAACGCGGATTAGCCCATGAAGGAATATTGGGTGTAAGTGATATCCTCTCCTGGGACAACTCTGATCACCTTCCGTTGTTCATCACTGCTACTTGTGAATTCAGCCGGTTTGACGATATCGAGCGAACCGCTACGGGAGAGATCAATAAGAAGACATCAGCAGGTGAACAGGTCTTGTTAAATCCTGCAGGAGGAGGGATAGGGCTGTTGACCACAACCCGCCTGGTCTATTCAAATCCGAACTATGTGCTCAACCAGAGTTTCTACAATTTTGTATTTGAGAAAGATTCAGACCAGGAACCTTACCGGCTGGGAGATGTATTGCGATTAACAAAAAACATATCCGGTGCCAGCGAAAACAAGAGAAACTTCACCCTGCTGGGAGATCCTGCCTTGAAACTGGCATACCCCCAATTCACCGTGGTAACCGATTCTTTAAACGGAAAGGATATTACCCTCGCCAATGATACACTCAAAGCATTGAGTAAAGTAACCCTGTCCGGTCATATTGAGGATTACACCGGAACCTGCCTTGAACAGTTTGCAGGAACCCTGTACCCGGTAATATATGACAAACCTGTGCTGGTAACAACGCTCGGAAACGATAACGATCCTCCCATGACCTTCATGGCTCAGAATAACATCCTGTATAAAGGGCAGGCCAGCATCGAAGAAGGAAGGTTTTCGTTTACGTTTGTCGTTCCAAAAGATATCTCTTACCAGATTGATTATGGAAAAATCAATTACTATGGCAAAGGGGAATTGGGAGACGCGAATGGTTATTTCGATGAGGTGCTGATTGGTGGATTCTCCGAAGACCCTATCCTGGATTATACAGGCCCTGAAATCCAGCTATTTATGAACAATACTCAATTTATACCAGGAGGCATTACAGATGAGGAACCGACAATCCTCGCATTGGTCAGCGATGAAAATGGTATAAACACCGTAGGTAATGGGATCGGACATGATATTACTGCCATGCTTGATGATGATTATCAGAACCTCCTGATCCTGAATGATTATTACGAAGCAGACATGAACAGTTATCAGAGCGGTAAGATAACCTATCAATTATCCAAACTCAGTGAAGGGTATCATCAGATCACGGTAAAAGTTTGGGATGTATTGAATAACTCCTCCGTAGCCTCCATCGATTTCCGTGTTGCCTCTTCCGGTGAGTTTATACTGAAGAAGTTGCTGAATTATCCAAATCCATTTTCGGACCGGACTTCGTTCGTTTTTGAGCACAATCAGACAGATGGCGATCTCGAGGTTTTTATCCGAATATTTGATCTGTCAGGCCAACTGGTTAAAACAATACGTGAAACCTTCTTCGCTGATGGCTATCGTATTGGTCCGATCGAATGGGATGGACGAGACGAGAATGGGAATAAATTAGGGGCCGGAATATACGTTTATCGGGTATCTGTTCGTTCTTCCATGGAAAAACATGCCGAAGCAGTTCAAAAATTGATAATCGTGAAATAGTAGAGATGCCGATTTATAGCATTCTATCTTAACCGGTCACTGACAAATAAAAATAGTTTATATTTGCACCTAATTTACAGAATATAATGAATCTGAATAAGTTATTGGTATTTTTGGTTGTCGCTGTATGCTTACAATACAGTACTTCTGCCCAGGATCAGATCGAATCCAAAGAATTTGGCGGCTCAAGCATTAATACCATTCAATCGGTTGTTCCTTTCCTTACCATTGCGCCGGACTCCCGTTCGGGAGGTATGGGAGATGCAGGAGTAGCAACCTCCCCTGATTTCAATTCCATGCACTGGAACCCTGCAAAATATGCTTTTATCGAGGGCGATGGGGGTGTCGGATTAACCTACTCACCCTGGCTGAGAAACCTGGTCAATGACATCAACCTGGCTTACCTCGCCGGATACTACAGGATTGATGACAGGCAGGTAGTTGCCATGTCACTCCTCTACTTCTCTCTTGGTAACATCACATTCACTGACCCCTATGGGAACACCATCCGGAACTTCAATCCCAATGAATTTTCAATTGATGCTTCCTATTCACGGATTTTCGGAGACCATTTTTCACTGGGCATTGCTTTCCGGTATATCTATTCGAATCTTACCGGAGGGATAACCGTTGGTGGAGGAGAGACAAAACCAGGCATGTCCATTGCAGCCGATGTCAGTACTTATTATGAAAATGATGTTGAACTGTTTGGCTTTGATACGAAATTATCCTGGGGATTGAACATGTCCAATATTGGGACAAAGATGACCTACACGGATACGGAAGATCCTGACTTTATTCCGACAAATTTCAGGTTGGGTGGAGCAATGAGAATGGATTTTGACCAGTACAATTCATTAACCCTTGCTATTGACCTCAATAAATTACTGGTCCCGACTCCTCCGGTCTACTACGACATAAATGATACACTTCCAAACGGGACCATTGCAGAAAGTGGGGAAACATATATAAAATACGGAAAGGATCCCAACGTCGGTGTCCCGGTGGGTATGGTACAATCCTTCTATGATGCTCCGGGAGGATTTTCTGAAGAGATGCATGAAATTGCATATTCCATCGGATTGGAATACTGGTATAATAATCAATTTGCAGTAAGAGCCGGGTATTTCCATGAACACCAGTCAAAAGGCAATCGAAAATTTTTTACTGCCGGTGTCGGACTGAAGCTGAACATCTTTAATCTCGACTTTGCATACCTTATTCCAACAGTCCAAAATCACCCACTGGCAAAAACACTTCGATTCACCATTGGTTTTGATTTCGATTCGTTCCGGAAATTGAACAGATCTGACAGCTAATGAACATTAGAATTGGTTTGGGCTACGATGTTCACCCCCTGGCAGCAGGACAAAACCTCTGTCTTGGTGGACTGATTATTCCACACGAAAAAGGGACCGTTGGCCATTCCGACGGGGATGTACTGATCCATGCCATCTGCGATGCCCTGTTAGGGGCTGCAAACCTCAGGGATATCGGGTATCATTTTCCGGATTCCGTGGATGAATTCAAAGGGATTGATAGCAAGATCCTGCTGAAAAGAACCGTTTCCATGTTAACGGATAATGGCTATTCGATAATCAATATCGATGCTACCATTTGCCTCCAGGTACCCCGGATAATGGATTCGATACCGGACATGAAAGAAATCCTGGCAAACGTGATGAAGATTAATTGTGATCAAATCTCGATTAAAGCAACCACTACCGAAAGACTGGGTTTCGTTGGCCGTGAAGAAGGCGTTTCAACCTATGCCATTGCTTTGATCGAAAAGTCATAGTCTTTTAAATTGAGCTGTAACGTGGTCAACCTCTCCCCCATCATCGACGGTATAGGTGAAACTAATGGTTTTGTAATCAGAGGCTATCGAACCGCTTCCTGCAATGGTATTACCATCCACAACCTGAGATGGAATAACAAGGTATAAACCGGATAATTCCGCGATTACTTCCAATCCTAACCCGAGATTATAAAAGTTATCCAGAATAACCTTTCCATCATCCGAGGGGTGCTTTGAAAGGTCTACATAGTAATTGGTCTGACCATATACCTCACTCATCTCAATGCAATACCAGGTATCATAAATGGAATCGGGACCAAGCTCTTCAAGGCTTTCGCAGGAAGTGAGAATGATTCCCGAAAGCAACATGAAGAGAAGAGCGATTGAATACTTTTTCATCTTTCTCACTGTTTACTGGTCAAATGCTGAATTTATCGTACATTCATCAACAAAATTAGGAAGTGTAACCTGGAGCAGTGGAGTTCGTTCCATCTCCCGTTTAATGGCAAAAAGTGCTTCCCTGTTTCTCGCCCAGGCTCTCCTGGTTATTCCATTATTCACGTCCCAGTGCAACATTGATCTTACCCTTTCGGATGCTTCTGCTGTACCATCCAGGACAAATCCAAAACCACCATTGATCACCTCACCCCAACCCACTCCTCCTCCATTATGAAGGGAGACCCAGGTAGCCCCCCTGAAGGCATCGCCGATCACATTATGCACTGACATATCGGCAGTAAATTGTGATCCGTCATAAATATTTGAGGTTTCACGGAAGGGTGAATCGGTACCGGAGACGTCGTGATGATCTCTTCCGAGGACAATGGGTCCCTTTACTTTGCCGGTTTTTATTGCTTTATTGAACTTCTCTGCAATTTTAGTTCTCCCCTCACAATCTGCATACAAAATTCTTGCCTGCGATCCGACCACCAGGTTGTTTCTTCCGGCTTCCCTGATCCAGTGAATGTTGTCTTCCAGCTGGTTCCTGATCTCAACCGGTGCTGTTTCAGCTATTTTCTCCATCACCTCAAGAGCAATGCGATCTGTGATCTCAAGATCACCGGGATCTGAAGAGGTACATACCCACCGGAAAGGGCCAAAACCATAATCAAAAAACAAGGGTCCCATAATATCCTGGACATAGGATGGATACTTGTACGTTCCATCGGGCCGCTTGATATCAGCACCTGCCCTGCCCGATTCAAGCAAAAATGCATTTCCATAATCCCAGAAATACATGCCCTTCCGGGTAAGCTGGTCAATCGCCTGGACCTGCCTTCTCAGGGATTCCTGAACTTTTTCCTTGAAAAGCCCGGGATTAGTCACCATCAATTCATTCGACTCCTCAAAGCTCAATCCGGCAGGGTAGTATCCTCCTGACCAGGGATTATGCAGGGACGTTTGATCCGAGCCAAGATCGATCCGGATCCGGCTTTTCACCAGGGCTTCCCACAGATCCACAATGTTCCCGTGGTATGCCAGGGATACTGCTTCCTTCATTTTTCGTACCTTTTCCAAACGGACAAAAAGCTCATCCAGATTAGAATAGACCTCATCAACCCATCCCTGGGAATACCTCATTTTTATGGCTTTTGAATTTACTTCGGCAACAACACATATCCCCCCGGCTATCACGGTGGCTTTTGCTTGTGCTCCTGACATTCCACCCAAGCCGGATGTCACAAAAACTTTCCCCTGCAAATCCTTCTCACCCCCCTTTGATACTTTCCGTCCCGCATTCAGCAAAGTAATGGTTGTTCCATGAACAATTCCCTGAGGCCCGATGTACATAAACGAACCCGCCGTCATCTGTCCATATTGTGAAACACCCAGGGCATTTAACCTTTCCCAATATTCGGGCGAGGAGTAATTTGGTACCACCATACCATTGGTAACAACAACCCTGGGGGACCCTGGATGAGAAGGGAACAATCCCAGAGGATGCCCGGAGTAAAGGACAAGCGTCTGTTCATCGGTCATTTCAGCAAGATACTTCATGGTGATAAGATACTGTGCCCAGTTCTGAAAAACAGCTCCGTTACCACCGTAAGTGATCAGTTCGTGTGGATGCTGAGCAACCGCTTCATCCAGATTGTTGCTTAACATGAGCATTATCGCTCCGGCAGAAACCGATCGGTAAGGAAAATCGTGAATGCTCCGGGCTGTTATTTTGTACCCGGGCCTGTAACGATACATGTATATCCTGCCATAGGTCCTAAGTTCATCACTGAATTCCTCAGCAAGAACAGGATGATGCTTACTGGGAAAATACCTGAGTGCATTTCGTAAGGCTAACTTTTTTTCTTCAGGGGTGAGAATGTCTCTCCTCCTTGGCGCATGATTCACCTTCGGATCAAATTTCCGTGGTTCCGGAAGTTCTTCCGGAATACCCTGCAATATCGCGCTTTTGAAATCATCATTCGTTTTCATCCGGGAAATGGGTTTTGATCAATTCATTGTAACAAAGGTAATAGTTAAAAAGAAGTTATAAGTTGATACGTTAAAAGTTTATAAGAGAAAATCAACAATTAATTGGAAGTTGAACCTGGACATTCACTCCTGTAGCCCCCACAAGGGGACACGATGCTTATACCCCCGGCAGGCGGATATAATGTCCTTTATATTAATGCAATCAAAATTGAAACTACACGAATTTCGTTACCGATGAACCATACCGGCTTCGTAACCGGACACCGTAGTACGAATTATTCATTTTTGTCTGGAAATTTTATATTAGTTTTGTGCAGAATTCTGATAATCGTTTTGCTAAATTTCGTTCTTAAACTCTGTAAACATGAAAAAAAGCTGGATAATTCTTGCCATTGTTGCAGTATTGATCATACTGCTCTATGTCTCTGTAAAAAATACCTACAACCGGATGGTTCAGAAGGGAGAGTTTGTTACGGAACAGTGGTCAAACGTTGAGAATGTTTATCAACGGCGCTCAGACCTTATCCCGAATCTGGTGAATACGGTTAAAGGATATGCCGATTTTGAGCAGGAAACATTAACCCAGGTTATTGAAGCCCGGTCCAGGGCCACTTCCGTAACGGTGGACGCAAATAATCTCAATCCTGCTATGATCAACCAGTTTCAGGAAGCTCAGTCCAACCTATCATCTGCCCTTTCAAGGTTACTGGTGGTAATTGAACGGTATCCGGATCTGAAGGCAAACCAGAACTTCCTTGAACTGCAGGCTCAACTCGAAGGTACTGAAAACCGGATAGCTGTCGAACGGAGAAAATTCAACGAAGTGGCCAGGGATTACAATACATTCATTAAACAATTTCCCAGGAACATCTATGCCAGCATCTTCAATTTTGAGAGCAAGGCCTATTTTGAAGCGGAGGAGGGAGCCAGCAAAGCACCGGAAGTTCAATTCTAACATCGGAGTAATTCAGTATCAAGGATTTCACTGATACCATCATTATCCGGTTCAATTAATCATTAACCCAAAGAGATGAAAGCTGCTGATTTTTTTAATAAGGAAGATAAGGAGCAAATCTTAGAAGCAATCCGTGAAGCCGAACGCAACACATCAGGAGAAATCAGGGTTCATATCGAGGGAACATGCAGGGAGGATGTCATGGACCGTGCTGCTTACCTTTTTGAGAAACTTGAAATGCACAGAACAGCATTGCGCAATGGTGTACTTTTCTATCTCTCCATGAAAGACCAAAAATTCGCCATTTT
>CAYZVJ010000040.1:0-25604 GCA_964481765.1 uncultured Rikenellaceae bacterium
TCACCACAAAACTTCAGGATAACCTGGACGTGGTTGAGGAAGAGCATGTTAACGCAGCGAACTACATTTTCGTTATTCCGGAGACGATGACGAGGACGTATTGAGTGAGGAGAAGAGTTGAGAGTTGAGTTGTGAGAAGTGAGTGGTGAGTTGATAAGTTATGCCATAGGCCCGCCTGCCGGTCGGGCAGGCATCACTACGTGATAAGTTATACGTTAATAAGTATCGATGTTGTGCCGAAGGCACTCCTATGGCGGACGTTGAATACTTTACCTCGTTCTTTTCCGTATCAGCAAAAGCCCTATAAACATAAGCAGTCCATTCACAATAAGCAACTCGAAACCAAACCGATAGCCATTAAACCAGCTGACAGAATTGGCGCTGATAATGTAACTGATCACGGGCGAAATGATGGCAACAACCGGAACCAGTTTATCCCGCACCTTGAAACGGGTAAACATCCCGAAAGCATATAACCCCAGCAGGGGTCCATAGGTATACCCTGCTATCGTGAATACAGCTGAAATCACACTGTCGTTGTTAATCGCCTTGAAAATAACAATGATCAAAAACATGATGGTTGAAAAACCGATGTGAACAGCTAAACGGATCTGTTTGCTTTTCTTTTCATTCCTTTTTTTAAGATCCAGAAAATCAACACAGAACGCCGTAGTTAATGCAGTTAAGGCCGAATCCGCACTGGAAAAAGCAGCGGCAATGATCCCAAGCAGGAAAACAATACCCGCAAAAACGGAAAAATGATTCAACGCAAGAATTGGATATAGATCATCGGTCTGAACCGGTATCGAAATACCGTTTGTTTCAGCATACAGATAAAGCATGAGACCCAGACTGAGAAACAGTAAATTTGTAGGAATAAGAATGATGCTGAACCAGTACATGTTTTTCTTCGCCTCCTTGATATTCCGGCAGGTCAGATTCTTCTGCATCATGTTCTGGTCCAAACCCGTCATGACAATGGCAATGAATGCTCCTGAGAAAAATTGCTTAAAAAAGTACTTGCTGCTATGCCAGTCCCAGAAGAATACTTTAGAAAATGGGTGCTGATGAAGATTACGGAAAACTTCTTTCGATGACAGTCCAAGTGAATTTGCCACTACAAAAATACTGATCAGAACAGCCGATAACATGAAAAATGTCTGCAAAGTATCTGTCCATACTATGGTTTTGATGCCTGCCCGGAAGGTATAAATCCAGATCAATACAATGGTCACCAAAACAGTTACACCGAACGGGATCCCGTATGAATCGAAAAATCCAATCTGCAAAACACCGGCAACCAGGAATAATCTCAACGATGCACCCATGGTTTGTGAGAGCAGAAAAAATAAAGATCCCGTTTTATAGGTACCGATGCCAAACCGCTGGTCCAGATAAGTGTATATAGAAACCAGGTTTAACCGGTAATAGAGTGGCATTAACACATTTGCAATCACAAAATATCCAAGTAAATAACCCAGCACCAGCTGAAAATAGGAAAATGCCTTAATGGTTGGCTCATCCGGTGAAATGATTGCCCCGACTTCACCTGGAATAGAGATGAAAGTGACTCCCGACAGCGAAGCTCCAATCATTCCAAAAGCTACCACATACCAGGGCGATCTTTTGTTCCCGGTAAAAAACGTGATGTTGGTTGCATCTTTTGAAGTGAAATGAGAAACGATCAGCAGTAAAACAAAATAACCGGAAGTTATACCGAAAACCAGTCGTGGATCCATCTGAGAACAACTTCAAATTTGTGCAAGAATAATAAAAACAATTCAACATAAAAAATATTGCGTAAACACATATTAGGTGTTAAATTTGGTCGCATTTAAAATGGATCCGATGAGCATACAACTTTTCCCATCGAAATTACTGGAAAATGCCGTCAGCGAATTTGCAACGCTTCCCGGTATTGGAAGAAAAACGGCATTAAGGCTGGTACTTTACCTGCTGAAACAAAGTCAGGAAGAGGTCAGACAATTCGGAGAAGCGATGATTAAACTGAAAACCGGGATCAAATACTGCAGGATCTGTAACAACATTTCTGATACCGAAACCTGCTACATCTGCAGCGACCCAAAAAGGGATCACTCCATCATCTGTATTGTGGAAAGCATTAAAGACGTGATGTCCATCGAAAACACGCAGCAATTCCATGGAATATATCATGTGCTGGGGGGTATTATTTCGCCGATGGATGGGATCGGACCGAGTGACCTGAAACTGGATACCCTTGAAGAAAAGATCAACGCCGGAGAAGTAAACGAGATTATCCTTGCCCTGAGCACCACCATGGAAGGTGATACAACCAATTTCTTTATCTACCGTAAATTCAATAAATACTCCATCAAAATATCCTCACTGGCCAGGGGAGTTTCCATTGGAGATGAGATCGAATACGCCGATGAAATAACCCTCGGTCGATCCATTGTAAACAGAGTCCCTTTTGAACCAACACTTTCATCATAAACGTTCGTCCTGCACATTTACCCTTTGATAATATCCCAGTTGTTTCTATTTTTGATATGATGAAATCCTCATCTTTATAGGATTCAATTTAAAATAACGTTAAACCTGTGAAACTCTCCATCATAATTGTCAACTACAATGTGCAATATTTCCTGGAACAATGCCTGTTCTCAGTAAAAACGGCATTGAAGGGGATACAATCGGAAATTTTTGTGGTTGACAACAGTTCTGTTGACGATTCCTGTCAGATGATAAAAGAGAAGTTCGGGGAAGTTAACCTGATTGAGAACGATGAGAACAAAGGTTTCTCCTATGCAAATAACCAGGCGATACGAAAAGCAATCGGGGAATATATCCTGATCCTGAATCCGGATACGGTAGTTGAAGAAGGGACCTTCGCAAAATGTATCGAATTTATGGATGAGCATCCCGAAGCCGGCGGACTGGGAGTAAAAATGATCGATGGTAAAGGGAACTTTCTTCCCGAATCAAAAAGGGCTTTGCCCACTCCCCAGGTTGCTTTTTTTAAAATATTCGGTTTCTCAAAACTGTTTCCCAGATCAAAACTTTTTTCCAAATACCATCTGGGGTATCTCGATCCTGAAAAAATTCACGAAATAGGGGTTCTTCCAGGAGCATTTATGTTCCTGCGAAAAAAAGCACTCGATACCGTTGGTCTGTTCGATGAGGATTTTTTCCTGTACGGTGAAGACATTGATCTGTCATACCGGCTGCTTCTCGGTGGGTTTAAAAATTATTATTCCCCTCAAACAACAATCATTCATTATAAAGGAGAGAGTACCAAAAAGGGGAGCCTGAACTACGTGGTACAGTTTTATAAAGCAATGATCATTTATGCCAACAAACATTTTTCCAAACGGAATCAGCGGATCTTCGGGGGTATAATCAACCTGGCAATCTATATTCGTGCGGCAATATCCCTCGTAAAAAGAGTGTGCTTTAAACTACTCCTTCCCATTTTAGACGCACTGGTTATTTACCTTGGATTCCATATCATCAAACCATTGTGGGAGTTGTACCGGTTCCCAGGAGGGGGGCACTATCCGGAAGAGTTCATGGGGATTATCGTTCCATGCTATCTGTTGATCCTGATCTTATCCATACTGCTCTCAGGAGGATATGAACGAAAAATCAATCAGCTTAATGTGATCAAAGGGATGATCATCGGAACAGGAATTATTCTTGTCATCTATGCTCTCCTTCCTGTTCAGTTGAGGTTCTCTCGCGCCATGATCCTCTTTGGATCGGCCTGGGGCATTATAGCAACCCTTGCCATCCGATGGATCCTCTGGTGGATAAGCCCGGAGTATTTCCCCTTCAAAGGAAAGAAAGGGAAACGGATCGTCATTATTGGCTCCGATCAGGAAGCAAACCGTGTCAAATCAATCCTTGAAAAAACAAACCTCAAACTCAGTGTATTAAGCATTGTTAAACCGGAAAAGGATGACAGGAATTCGTTTCTGGCAGGATATACCAATAAAATCAGGGAGATGATCCGCATTAACCGGATTGAAGAGATCATATTCTGCTCCGCTGATATCCCGGCATATGAAATCATCCGGAATATGGTGGCACTCACCTCGGCGGAAATCGATTTTAAAATTGCTCCACCCGAAACTCTGTCCATTATCGGAAGCAACTCAATCGAAACCACCGGAGAAATTTATCTGATCCCGCTGAACTCCATCTCCAAACCCATAAACAGGAGGAAAAAAAGATTTTTCGATCTGGCATCTTCACTTATCATTCTCCTCTTGCTCCCGTTAACCATTCTCCCGGTTAAAAATAAAGGCTGTTTTGTGCGAAATATCTTTCACGTTATCCTCGGAAAAAAATCATGGATTGGATTTTCCTCCTCCCCGGTGGTTCATGAAAAAGACCTGCCGGAATTACGCACGGGCGTAATTGAACCGGTTCTGGGAAAAGAAATACAGGATCCGGATAAGGATACTGTGCGGGATATCAACCTGATCTACGTTAAGGACTATCGCGTTATACACGATATCCAGATTATGCTGAAGGCATTCAAATACCTGGGACATGGATTATAAGGAAATTATCACTATTTTTGACAATTATTTAGACTAAATAAAAATTAAAATCAGAAATAATTCCACACATGGCTAAATTAGAAATCCAACTTCCGGCAATGGGAGAAGGCGTTATTGAAGCGACAATTACAAAATGGCTTGTCCGTGAAGGAGATACGGTAAAAGAAGATGATGCAATCGTTGAAGTGGCTACTGACAAAGTAGATTCCGAAGTCCCCTCTCCATGGGATGGAAAGATTGAGAAACTGCTTTTTACAGAAGGAGATGTTCCGAAAATTGGCGCGACACTCGCGATCATTATCACAGAAGGTGAAGAGGCAGGCGAACCGTTAACCGTCGAAAAAGAAAAAGCCGTGGAGAAAGAAGTGGAACGGATCAGGGAGGATATGGAAAAAACATCCTCAGCAAAAGAGGAGGTTGAGATCACTGCTTCCGGATTAAAAAGCCGTACTCCGGGAGGGAAATTTCTATCACCCCTGGCACGAAGTATCGTCAGTAAAGAAGGAATATCATATGACGAACTTGATCAGGTTCAGGGAACAGGCAGCGATGGAAGAATTACCAAAGAGGACCTCCTCGCGTATGTAAAAAAACGGAGTGCCCCTTCTGAATCCAAACCGGTGGAAGCAGCTGCTGAAAAACCCCTGGTAACGGATGAGGAAACCAAAAAACAGGAACCGGTATCCTCTTCCGGCGATGAAATAATTGAAATGGACAGGATGAGGAAACTGATTGCGGACCATATGGTTAAATCAAAACAAACATCCCCGCACGTTACTTCCTTTATCGAAGCCGATGTTACGAACCTGGTCAGCTGGAGAAACAGGGTAAAAGATCAGTTTCTCTCCCGGGAAAAACAGAAATTGACCTTTACTCCACTATTCATTGAAGCTACAGCAAAAGCAGTGAGAGACTTTCCTATGATCAATGTTTCTGTTGATGGAACAAAAATCATTCTGAAGAAACGAATAAATATTGGAATGGCTACTGCCCTCCCGGACGGGAACCTGATTGTACCGGTGATTAAACATGCCGATGAGAAAAGCTTGCTTGGATTGGCAAAATCCGTGAACGATCTGGCTAACCGTGCCCGGGAGAATAAACTTCGCCCGGATGAAATTACGGAAGGGACTTTTACCATCACAAATTTTGGCACCTTCCAGAATATTACCGGAACACCCATCATCAATCAGCCCGAGGTGGCTATTTTGGGTGTCGGAGCAATACGTAAACAACCGGCTGTGATTGAAACAAAACAGGGAGATGCTATTGCTATCAGGCATATGATGATCCTCTCCCTATCGTATGATCACAGGGTAGTAGACGGAGCTCTCGGTGGAATGTTCCTGAAAAGGATCGCAGAATACCTGGAAAATTTTGATCCAAACAGAAGCTTTTAACCTGGCTGAGGATTAAACCCACGGCCAGTACACCTGCAAGCTACAATTCAGTTAACTTTGTGTTTTGAATACTGTTCATCACCGGCTGGGCGATGATTTTTCCAGGGGAAAATCTGACTTTTGTTTTCCCCAATCCTGCTTATGTCAAAGCATTTCAGCAATTCATCATTTTAATTCAATATTGTATGATTTAATTTATTAAATTCGTCAAAATGATTTCACGTATACCATGAAACAATCCCTGCTTTCTGTCATAATCTTCCTGTTTCTCTTTCCCACAACAACGGTTGCACAAAAACTGGATAAAGAAGCAATTAGAACGAACTTCATGGAAGGAGAATCCTGGCTTCTTTTTGAAGAATATGCGGATGCATTGCCCTATTACCTTACACTGCTTGAGACTCATCCGAATAACGACAACTACAACTACCGGGTGGGAATCTGTTATCTGAATATTCCCGGTGAGAAAGCTAAAGCAATACCATACCTTGAAAAAGCAATTCGGAACATTGATCCGAAATACCGGGAAGGATCCCTGAATGAGGATCAGGCTCCGCCCGATGCCTACTTCTACCTGGGCCGTGCTTACAGGGTAAACAACCAGTTGGATAAGGCAATTGAAGCATTCATGGAGTTTAAAAAAATCCTTGATCCCAAAGTATACAATGAAGAGGTTGTGGATAAACAAATAGAGGCTTGCGAATATGCCAGGAAACTCCAAAGCGAACCGCTCTATGTTGACTATGAGAATCTTGGTGATCCGATAAATTCCAGGTTCAGTGATTTCAGCCCGGTTGTCACCAGAGATGAGAGTGCCATTGTGTTTACCCGTGCCCTGGCTTTTTACGATGCGCTGATGTACTCGAAGAAAGTGGATGGGAAATGGACTGAACCGCTCAACATGACCGAAATGCTCGGTGTTGATGTGGATGAAAAATGTTACTCAACCTCGCTATCGAACGACGGAAAAGATCTCTATCTATATAAAAATGATGAGTATGACGGTAATATTTATGTAACTCATCTCAGGGATGGCATCTGGTCGCCGGTAGAAAAATTGAATGATAAGATCAATACCAAATTCTGGGAGTCGCATGCCTGCATATCCAGGGATGGAAAAACCCTCTACTTTACAAGTAACCGCAAAGGAACCTATGGCTATCTCGACATTTACAAATCCGTACGGGACTCTACGGGTGACTGGGGTCCTGCTGTAAACCTGGGACCAAAAATAAACACACCCTATAATGAGGAGTCCCCGTTTATTTCCGATGATGGAAAGACCCTGTTTTTCAGCTCTTACGGACACCTGAACATGGGTGGGTATGATATACTCTATTCTACACTGCTCGAAAACGGTGAGTGGTCCGCTCCACTGAATCTGGGTTATCCGATAAATACAACCGACGACGATGTCTTTTTCGTCCCTGTACAGAATGGGATTTTCGGTTACTATGCCAGGTATTCCGACGAAGGGCTGGGAGAACAGGATATCTATCGCTATGAGATCTATTCGGAAGAACACCCCAGGAAATTTTATGTCCATGGTGTTGTGCCCTTTGAGAAAATCAAAGGACCTTATGGCTTGTATACTATTCTGGTTATAAACGAAAAAGGAGATACGGTCCGGGTTGTAAAACCCGATCCGGAAACAGGAGAATATCATTTCAACGTGATTGCAGGCAACTACAAAATTGTTTTTGAGAATGAAGGGTATGAAACCATCACACAAGAGATCGCATTTACAAACAATCAACCCGTGTCAGAGCTTAATCTTAGCACACCGCAACTGACCCTGACCGATCGGGTTGCTGAGATGAGTATAGAAGATACAACCTATTACGTTACTACCGATGACATGATCGTGATCGATCTCGCTCTGGAGCCTGATTCAAAACTCTCCATTGAATCATTCGTCAACAAATCCATGCTGAAAAGAGAAGAGTTTGACATAGCGGGAGAGAAATTCGCCTACAACTATACTCCATCAGAAGGTGAAAATGTGCTGCATTTTAACCTTACCGATAAATACGGAAATCAGAACAACAAAAAAGTTATCATTGATTACCAGCCAGTTGTAGAACCAGAAGTGATCATTGCAGAAACCGGACCCACCATTGAAGTGGAAGACGCAATCACCGAAGAAATGATCACCGATGCAACCAGTATACTGAACCGCTACGCAACTGATGATGTACATAAAACCCTGGCAGAATTAAGAAAACTCGCAACCGGGGATCTTAAAGCTGTTCTCGACAGCCTGGACCTTGAAGCAGAGAATATCACAACCAACAGTGAACTTCTGGATTACCTGCTGAAAACTTCATCAGACAGGGAATATACCGAAGCCGACCTGTATGCGCTTATAAATAACTTTGAACATCAGGAAAAAGAAAAAATAACCGATCTCTGCCATAACCTTCAAAAGTTTGCCACCGGTAGCCTCAAAGGAGTAATTGATGGGCTGGATCTTGATCGGGAGGGGATCTTTACTGCTGATCAACTGTATAACTACCTCAGCGTTCACGCGAAAGACTCAGATTATAGCGAAGAGGACCTGATGGCTCTTCTGATTGCACTGGCAGTCAATGGAAACATGGACCTCGACCGCTTTCATGATCTGTTGTCAGAGATCGCTTCCGGAAATCTTGCAAGATTATTGGAAGAACTCAATATGGAAGAACAAAACATCAATACCATCGAAGATCTTATCGCGTATCTTTACGAACATGCAGGACAATACGGAGTGGAAGAATCCGATATTAATGACCTGTTTCTCGATCTTGCTGCTGCTGAAATTGATGAGGCTGCCATCAGCAGGTACTTTGATCTTCAGGAGAAGGAAAAACCCGGAAAAGGATTCCCGGGTTGGATCCTCTGGATAGCCATTCCTGCCGGCTTGATCCTGATTTGGCTTATACTCTGGAGCCGAAGAAAGAAAAAGGAATAATTTTACTGATCTGAATAGTTTACCGGGAGCCGGGAAATCCGAACCCGTAAAGGATAAATAACGATGTTAACCTGCCGGTTTAGAATCTAAAACCTTGCTGGTTCGTATTTTTATTTTGTTTTTTTAACCAAATTATATTGTTAAATTTGTTATACCTGAAATATCTGAAGATATGAAACGACCAATTACAATCATTCTTTCACTTTTCATTATTTCTTTGGCTATCGCACAGGAAACCCAGGATCCAAAAGAAATTTTCCTCGATGCCGAATATTTTATGCTCTATGAAGAATATGCTGATGCATTGCCAGGATATCTTCAATTATACGAAACCAACCCTGAAAATGCCAACATCAATTATCGCATCGGAGTATGTTATCTTAATATCCCGGGTCAGAAAGCAAGATCAGTGGTTTTTCTCGAATTTGCTTCAAAAAATACTTCCCTTTCATACCGCGAAGGAAATTTCAATGAAAATCGTGCACCCGTGGATGCATACTATTATCTGGGGAATGCATACCTGATCCAGCAGGAATTCACCAAAGCCTCACGGGCATATACAAAATACCTTGAATACCTCGACCCGGCTGATACAATCAATGTAAACTTTGTAGAGAAGCAAATCGAAGCTTGTAAAATGGCAGAGGAACTGATAAAAAACCCGGTTCCTTATGATAGAACCTTGCTGGGAGAAAATGTGAATGATGATAATCCTAACTTCAACCCGGTGATTTCAGGGGATAAAAATACGCTTGTCTTTATGTCAGGGTTGGCATTTTATGATGCAATATTCTGTGCTACCAGAGAAGGAGAGGATTGGAGCCCACCGGTAAACCTGACTCCCCAGGTGCAATCTGACGGAGATCTCTATACCGCTGCCCTGTCCTTCACGGGGAATCAACTCCTCCTTGCAAAAGATGATAACTTTAATAGCGATATTTACTCCAGCAAACTGAAAGACGGCACATGGACCACCGCTGAAAAACTGAATAAAAATATCAATACAAAATACTGGGAGTCACACGCCTCAATTTCTCCCGACGGAAAAACCCTCTATTTCACAAGTAACCGGAAGGAGGGGTTTGGCGGACTGGATATCTATAAATCAGCATGGAACGAAGCAAATGGTGACTGGGGACCTGCTGTAAATCTTGGACCCAAGGTGAACACCCAGTTTAACGAAGACACTCCCTACCTTACTGAAGATGGGAAAACCCTCTATTTCAGCTCACAGGGACACAAAAACATGGGTGGTTTCGATATCTTCTACTCGACATTGGATGATGATAATCAATGGAGCGAACCGGCAAACCTGGGATTTCCACTGAATACCCCTGACGATGACCTCCATTTTGTTCCGGTCAACAACGGAATAAATGGCCTCTATACAATGTATGATCCGGAAGGAGGCGTAGGAGAAGAAGATATCTACTGGATCATAATCTATTCCAACAGGAATCCGAGAGAAGTTGATGTAAACGGGGTCGTTACCCTCCTCGATAAACCGGAAGATTACGACAAGGACCTGAAAATAAGTGTGATTGATAAAGCTGGAAAACAAACAGTTTCTGTCCTGACAGCTGACCCGCAAGATGGTATCTTTTCGTATAAAACCAAAGATCCGGGAGAGTATCAATTGCTGTTCGAAGGAGAAGGATACCAGTCAACTACAAAAGAGATCACAGTACCCTTTAATTATTCTCTGGCTCAAATCACCGTAGACGCAGCACTAAAACCGGTAGAGAAAATTATCCTTCGAACGATCTTCTTCGACTTTGATGATTATTCCATAAAAGAAAGTGAAAAACCAAAATTGGCGAACCTGGCTGAGATCATGGGGGAGAATCCTGATCTGAGATTGGAGATCATCGGACATACTGATTCCAAAGGCAGCGATGCTTACAATAAAAGACTGTCCAATAACAGAGCAAATTCAACCGTCAGGTATCTCACAGGAAAAGGAATAGACAAAACCCGGTTTAGAATTACCGGCGCCGGAGAGAGTTTACCAGTTGCAATCAATACCACTCAGGATGGTTCCGATTGCCCCCAGGGAAGAGAACTGAACAGACGGGTTGAGTTACAAATTATTCATTCTGAGAATAAGGCAATTGTAACCGAGGAAATCGAAGTCCCTGAAGGACTGAAAATAAAATAGCATTGGGCTCTGTCCGTTTACGTTCAACCGGAGATATCTGAGTGCCCCACTCCTGCAGGTCTTGTATGCTTAGACCAGGATTATGAGACTGATCGTTTCATTCATTGTGATAACTGTGGTGTCTCTGTCTGCTGCCACCGCACAGGATGATTTTGATCCCGAAAAACAGTTTTATGATGCTGAATTCCACCTGATCTACGATCGCTATGAAGAGGCACTGCCCCTCTTTCTTTCACTGGCTGATGCGGGAATCGATCATGCCAACCTGCATTTTAAGATCGGCTACTCCTTTCTTCATATACCCGGCGAAAAACAGAAAGCTATCCCGCATCTCGAAAAAGCAATTATCAATGCAAGCTGGGAATCCAAATCCGATGAGTATACAGAAAAAAAAGCGCCGGGTGAATCAAGGCTTCTGCTGGGTCTGGCATATCACGCAAACAACGAACTCAGTAAAGCGCTGGAACAATATACCTTATTTAAGGAAAAGGCATTAGAGGCACAGAAAAAATACAGAAATAAACCGCTCCTTCAGAATGAGATCGAAGATTACCTGCTCCAGGCAGACATGGAGATCAGGAGTTGTGAACTTGCCCTTGAAATGCAGGAATCACCCGTTGATCTGGACATCCGGAATGCCAGCAACCTTAATATAGGAACAAGCAATTTCTTACCTTCACTTTCCGGAGATGGCACTACAATGGTTTTCGCAAGCGAGCGGGAACATTATTATGCAGTCTTTCAATCGGACCTGAAAAACGGTGTGTGGAAACAACCCAGGAACATTACAATGGAACTGGAATCGGATGGGGACTTTTTACCTTCTTCCCTCTCCTATAACGGGAAGAAACTATTCCTGATCCACTTTGAGAACTCCCATTTCGATCTTTTTGAAAGCAGTTACCGCAACGGACGATGGATGCCGGTATCACCCCTCGCATTGAATACTTTCGAAGATGAAATACATGCCTGCCTCAGTCCGGACGGGAAAACACTCTATTTTGTCAGCAATAGAAATGGAGGATTGGGAGGATTGGACATTTATGAATCAACACTGGATGATGAGGGAGATTGGGGTAACCCCATCAATCTTGGAGAACCGGTGAATACACCCTACCATGAACACACTCCATTCCTGTCCATGGACGGACAACTACTTTTCTTTAGTTCAACCGGACATCCCGGAATGGGAGGATATGATATTTTCTATTGCCGGAAAAATGAAGATGATACCTGGTCAAAACCCCAAAATATCGGGTACCCGCTAAACACGACCGATGATGATATCCATTTTGCTCCGGGTTCGTTACCCGGTAGCGATACACTCCGGCTTGGCTATATTTCCAGGTATGATACGTCAGGACAGAACATTTATGAATTGGTTTTTGAGAAAGACGGCTTCAAAAAGATGTCGGAAAATCTGACTATCCTGCCACAAGATCTCACCACTCCTGCTGAGATAAATGCCCTGTTAACAGCAGAAATTGAGCCACCACCGGCTGAAGTGGAAAAAGAAGAAAAAATCGATACGATCAGCCCGGTATTGTTTGCCTTTGACGATTATAGCTTCTCAAAAACAGCTACCCGTGAACTGGGCCATCTTCTCCGGATACTGCAGCAGGATACAACCATCCACCTTATCATCATCGGTCATACTGATTCACGCGGAAGTGAATCGTACAATAGGAACCTCTCGAAAAAAAGAGCACTCGCCGTGCTTGACTACCTCACAAAAAAAGGCATTGACGCCGAACGGTTGAAACCTTTCTGGAAAGGAGAATCACAGCCGGTGGCCCGAAACAACTTCCCGGATGGAACAGATGATCCCGAAGGACGGAGACTGAACCGCCGGGTAAGTTTCGGTTTTGACGATCCGGTACCAGAAAATATCATCATCCTGAAGGTTAAAAATCAGGAAAAATGAATAATAATTCTTAATTTGGTACCAGAACGAAGACATGAGTATGGAGCTTGATTATGACTTTTTTTCAGTAGGAAAGAATATCGAACCGAAACAGGGAAGGGTTTTGATCTCTGAACCGTTCCTTGCCGATATATACTTCAAACGGTCCATTGTTTTTCTTACCGAGCATAACGAAAAAGGAACCGTCGGATTTGTCCTTAATAAACCGGTTAAGATACCGGTAAATGAGGTACTCGAAGATTTTCCTGAAATTGAAGCAGAAATATCCCTCGGCGGCCCGGTTGGTACCAATACCATTCACTATATCCATACCCTTGGAAACCAGATACCCAACAGTGTTAAAGTATACAAAAATATTTACTGGGGAGGGGATTTCGATACGGTAAAAAACCTTGTAAAATCAGGTTTGGTACAAAAAGATCAAATTCGCTTCTTTGTTGGATACGCCGGCTGGAAACCAAAACAACTGGAAAACGAAATCTCCGAAAATTCATGGGTCATCTCCGAACTTCCCCCAAATGTTATCATGCAATCGGTGGATGATGATATCTGGAAAACTACCCTGAAGGAAATGGGCAGAAAGTATAAACTCTGGGCTAATTTCCCGGAAAACCCGGGGATGAATTGAAGAACCGCCTGCCATATTGGATCGGATTATTACCCTAAACGACACATCGGAAATTTATGCACGCAGACGCCATTCATGGCGTCTGTGCCTTAAATGCCTTGAAAAGGTCAGAATTTGAGGCTGAGGCGAAGGAAAAATTCTCAAAGAAAATTTGTATGATTCTCGAGACCCAATAACTCAATAACCCAATAACAAATTTTATCAAAATCCCTCAAACCAAAAAACCATACAATCTCCTACTTATTTAGAATAATTCTTATTAAATTTGCAACACATTTATAGTATGACAATACACTCCATTGCTTATTGATTACCCATTATGAGTAAAAACGAGACAAAAGAGAAACATAACATCTCCTTTGAAGATTTTAAAAAGGAAGTGATCAGTGATTATAAACTGGCGAACCTGAGCCGAAACATCAGCATTATCGGCAGACGGGAAGTGCTCACCGGAAAAGCTAAATTCGGGATCTTCGGTGACGGCAAAGAGATTGCACAATTGGCTCTTGCCAAACAGTTCAGGAATGGTGACTGGCGATCAGGTTATTACAGAGACCAGACCTGGATGATGGCTGCAGAATTGTTCACTGCTGAAGAGTTTTTTCACCAATTGTATGGAAATACCGATGGTAAACTCAACCCGGGAAACGGAGGAAGATCATTCAATAATCACTTTTCTACACCGAATATCAATCCCGATGGCAGCTGGAGAGAGCTGACAAAACAGAAGAATTCGTCAGCTGACATCTCACCAACAGCAGGTCAAATGCCACGGTTACTTGGCCTTGCCTATGCATCAAAACTGTTCAGGCAAAATAAAGAGCTGCACAATTATACCAATCTTTCCATTCAGGGAAATGAGGTAGCATTCGGATCGATCGGTGATGCCAGCACAACCGAAGGACACTTTTTTGAGACCATGAATGCTGCCGGAGTACTGCAGGTCCCGTTAGCACTATCGGTCTGGGATGATGGATATGGAATTTCCGTACCCCGTGAATACCAGACGACCAAAGGAAGTATTTCTGAAATCCTCAAGGGTTTTGAACGGGATAAAGATAATCCCGGTATTCTTATATATCATGGTAAAGGCTGGGATTATCCAGGTCTGTGTAAAATGTTTGAAGAAGGGATACCCATTTGCCGTGAGGAACATGTACCGGTATTGTTTCACATTACTGAAGTAACCCAGCCCCTGGGACACTCAACATCCGGATCCCATGAACGGTATAAAAGCCCTGAACGGCTTCAGTGGGAAAAGGATTTAGATCCGATAAAAAAAATGCGGGAATGGATGATCGAGTCGGAGATCGCTTCGGCTGAAGAACTGGATGAGATCGAAGCAATTGCCGAACAGGAAGCGAAAGAAGCCAGGAAGAATGCCTGGAATGCTTTCCAGGACCCGATAAAAACGGAGCGGGAAGCCCTGATCAAAATTATCGATAACCGGTCCTGTATGTGCAAAAGAGAGAAGATCGATAAGGTAGGACTGATTACCGATGAGCTCAAAAAAGTGATCAATCCGATACGCAAGGATAACTTCAGCTCAGCAAAAAAAATCCTGAGACACATATGTCTCGACTGTTCAATCAGGAAAGAGCTGCAAAGAGATCTCTCCGCCTGGCTTAAACGGAATTATGAGGACAGCATGGAACGGTACAATACATTTGTTTACAATGAAACGGATAGATCGGCACTCAACGTCAAAGAGGTTAAACCCGAATTCAACGAAGACTCACCCATGGTTCCTGGACGTGAAATACTCCGTGATAACTATAACTACCTGTTCGAACATAATCCACTGCTGGTTACCTTTGGAGAAGATACCGGCATTATTGGTGGAGTGAATCAAAGCCTCGAAGGACTTCAGAAAAAATATGGCGAGCTGAGAATCACGGATACCGGGATACGCGAAACAACAATATTGGGCCAGGGAATCGGCCTTGCCCTCCGCGGCATGAGACCCATTGCAGAAATTCAGTACCTCGATTACCTGTTGTACGCCCTTCAAACCTTCAGCGATGACCTGGCTACTACCCATTACCGTACACGGGGAAATATGGTTGCACCGGTAATCGTCAGCACCAGAGGCCACCGGCTCGAAGGAATATGGCACTCGGGATCACCGGTTAGCATGGTGATCAATTCCATCCGTGGTGTCTATGTCTGTGTCCCCAGAAACATGACCCAGGCAGCCGGATTCTACAATACCCTCCTGCAAGCCGATGATACCGCGCTGGTCATTGAACCGCTGAACGGTTACAGATTGAAAGAAAAACTGCCATCCAACATCGGGCAATACACCGTACCTCTCGGGGTGCCCGAAATTCTCAGGAAAGGAGAAGATATTACCCTGGTTACCTATGGATCATGTGTGAAAATTGCACAGGTGGCGATTGAACAACTGGCAGAATTCGACATATCGGTCGAGCTGATCGATGTACAAACCTTGCTGCCATTCGATACCCATGATATTATCCTCGAATCCATAAAAAAAACCAACCGCGTGCTCTTTTTTGATGAAGATGTTCCCGGAGGAGCTACTGCCTTTATGATGCAACGGGTGGTGGAAGATAGAGGAGGATTCAATTACCTCGATTCATCACCACGAACCCTGGCAGCCGAAGAACATCGGCCAGCATATACTACCGATGGTGATTACTTCTCAAACCCGAATGAGGAGGATGTCTTTGAAACCATCTACGCGATCATGCACGAAACAAACCCGGAGAAATACCCGGAAATCTATTAATGCTTGGTTTTTCTAAATCGTCTTTTGGTGTTCTTCGGTAAAGATGCCCATATCGTAGTTCGGTTACGTATTTCGTTGTAAAAAAATATTTAATCCGTTTTTGCCCTATTAATCAGGGTGTTATATGAGACGTTGCATGCAACGTCTCTACTATTGCATGACCATTGAATGACAACCGAATGACTATCGTCCAAAGGACTCCTATGGAGAATGACAATGGTTTGACCAGGTTTCGAATTGTATAATCCTGCCGGAGCGTTATATCTCGCACTCACACATTCCTCTTTCTTTCTCTTCGCGGTAGCATTTGAGTTCGTCGTGTCGCACACAGGTGATCCCCCGTGCCTTCATCTCCTTGTTTTTTCCTATCGAGCTGGAAGGAAATTTGCCGCCTTTCTTTACCAGCATGCGGATGGATAGCCCGATCAGCGAAAGGGCTATTATGACGGTTGAAAGCAATATCAATTTAAAAAACATACCCGTAAAAAATTGAGTTAAATCTATTGGGCAAAGATAGCCATTAATTATGTATATTGTGTGCTTAATTTTTATGAGTCGGTATTTACCATGTCCACTGCAAAAAAACCCACGTTATTTCAAGCACTCATCCCGATCCTGTTTTTAATCCTGTTTCTCGCCCTGAATGTTAAGTTTTTTGCTGATGATACGCTGGGTGGTGCCAATCAGATGGCACTGATACTTGCTGCTATGGTGGCAGGGATCATAGCATGGAGACTTGGTCTGTCGTGGAATTCGGTTCGCGACGGTATTGTGAAAAGTATCGGATCTGCCATGCCTTCCATTCTGATCCTCTTCCTGATCGGTTCACTGGCTGGCACCTGGATGATCAGTGGTGTTGTTCCGGCGCTGGTCTATTATGGACTGAAAATTTTAAATCCCACCATTTTTCTTTTTGCTGCGGTGGTTATCTGTTCTATTGTTTCGCTCGCCACGGGCAGTTCATGGTCAACGGTAGCAACCATCGGAATCGCCCTTCTTGGAATCGGAAGCGCTATGGGTATCCGGGAGGGGATTGTAGCCGGTGCGATCATTTCAGGTGCCTATTTTGGTGATAAGATGTCTCCCATGTCCGACACAACCAATCTTGCTCCAGCTATGGCGGGTACGGACCTGTTTACGCATATCCGGTATATGGTCTATACCACGGGACCTACAATACTGATTACCATGATAATCTTTCTGATCATGGGATTTACCTATGATTTTAAATCAACACCGGGTGATATTGAGAGTGTTTTATCAGCAATTAAATCGTCATTTAACATCACACCCTGGCTGTTCATTGTCCCGGTGTTTCTGATCGTAATCATCATCCGGAAGGTACCTCCTGTTCCTTCCCTTCTTGCAGGTACGTTGCTCGGTGGAATTTTTGCCATCATTTTTCAACCCCAGATTATTGATCAGGTTTCAGGGATCGATGGCAGTTATATCAAGTCGAGTTACATTGCCGTGATGCAATCGATGTTTGGCCCGGTGGAAATTCATACGGCAAACGAGTCGGTAAATGAGCTGTTGGCCACCCGGGGTATGGCTGGCATGTTAAATACAATATGGCTGATCATTGCTGCCATGGTATTTGGCGGGGTAATGGAATCGGCCGGTTTATTGATGAGAATCACACAGAGTGTTATTAAATATGTAAAATCCACCACTGCACTGGTTGCATCCACGGTCGGGACCTGTATCTTCTTTAACGTTACCGCTTCAGACCAGTATATTTCGATTGTCGTTCCCGGAAGGATGTATGCCAAAACATTCCGGGATATGAAGCTGAAGCCGGAGCTGCTTAGCCGGACGCTTGAAGATTCGGGAACGGTAACGTCTGTATTGATTCCCTGGAATACCTGCGGTGCAACCCAGGCAAGTGTTCTCGGAGTACCCACAATGACCTATGCCCCGTTTGCTTTTTTCAACCTGATCAGTCCGCTGATGACCATTTTTATGGCAGCTTTCAACATCAAAATCCGGAGGTTTGAAGAAGACGAGAAAAACGAGGTTAAAAATTAAATGTTGAAAAGTTAAATGTAAGTGAGACGGTATTGGGTTAGTGAGCAGTGATGATCTGTTACGGGATATCACCTCTTATCAACTTATGAACATATCAACTTATAACAAACTTTTATCTTTCCTGCCTGCCGGCAGCTTAAAATGTATCACCCTTTGCCTTAATCTTTTTGACACATCATGCTACCTATTCTCAAATTTTCCAATCAGACACCTCAATAACCTAATAACCCAATAACTCATTAACATTTTCTTTCAACTCACTACTCACCTCTCACTACTCCTCTCCTCTATCATTTCCAGAAACCCTTCCGTAGCCCAGGTCTCAAATGCACCATCATTCCCCGAATAGATAAAAAAGGCGTCCAGCTCATCCAGTTGTGAGATCATGTCAATGCTTTTCTCCAGTCCCATTACCATACAGGCGGTGGCAAAAGCATCGGCAGTCATGCAATCATTGGCAACAATGGTTGCACTCAGAAGGTTGTGTGTGACCGGGTATCCGGTGGCCGGGTCGATGGTGTGGGAATACTTAACCCCATTCTCCACGTAAAATTTACGGTAGTTACCGGAGGTAGCCAGGGAGCGGTTATAGAGTGAAACGATCACCTGCAATTCCCGGCCCGGGATCAGGTTGTTATCGATGGGTTTATCCACACCGATTTTCCACTGCTCTCTGGCGTTTTTCAATCCGGAAGCAGAAACCTCGCCACCCAGTTCAACCAGGTAGCGATCGATCCCCCTGTTTTCAAAAAATCGGGCAAGCAGATCAACCGAATAGCCCTGGGCAATTGCATTTAAATCCAATAGCACTCCATCCAGGGATTTAACCACCCTGTCCCCCACCATGCTCACCTTTTCCATACCGACATATTGAAGAAGGCTGTCGATCATAGCACTATCCACCCGCTCCCTTTCTCCCGGGCCAAAACCCCAGGCATTGACCACAGGACCAACGGTAATATCGAATGCACCATCCGTGATCGCCGACACCTCAACGGCTTTACGGAAAACCGTTTCAAACAGCTCATCCGCTATCACAAGACTATCATTCCGGTTAATCCTTGTAATGATCGATTCGGGATGGTAAAGGGAGAGTGATTCATCAATCCGCCTCAACAGGGAATCAATCTCATCCTGAAATAAGAATTCGTCTTTGTGCAGTAAAAAATCAATGGAAAGATCCGGTATATAGATAATATGGTAGGTTGTTCCCTGGGCAAACCCATCGATTACCAGGTAGGAACTCCTCCTGTAATTGATGTGAACTAAAACCAGCAGAAGGATGATCAATGCAGCCAGGGCAATGATCCATTTCCTGATCCTATCCTCCAAAATCATCAAAATCGATCATTTCTTC
This sequence comes from uncultured Rikenellaceae bacterium, assembly GCA_964481765.1. Classification (GTDB taxonomy): domain Bacteria; phylum Bacteroidota; class Bacteroidia; order Bacteroidales; family VadinHA17. Next base: position 19,745 of record CAYZVJ010000040.1, read on the forward strand.
GGGTACTCCAAGGTCGTAGAGCATCTTGTTCACGGCATCGTTCATTAAGGGGGGACCGCACATGTAGTATTCAATCTCCTCCGGTTCTTCATGTTTGCTCAGGTATTCATCATAGATCACCTGGTGAATGAAACCGACATATCCATCCCATTTATCTTCTTCTTTGGGCTCGGAGAGGGCAATATAAAAAGAGAAATTGGGGAATTTCTTTTCCAGATCCCTGAATTGGTCTTCATAAAATATCTCACGCATGGAACGGGCACCATACCAGTAAGACACTTTCCTGTTGGTTTTCAATGTATGAAACAGGTGAAAGAGATGGGACCTCATCGGCGCCATGCCTGCTCCACCACCGATATAAAGCATTTCATTTTCGGTGTGCTTGATAAAGAATTCGCCAAATGGACCGGATATGGTAATTTTATCGCCCGGTTTCCTGGAGAAGATAAAGGATGAACAGATCCCCGGGTTCACATTCATAAACGCACATTTTGCCCTGTCCCAGGGCGGTGTGGCAATCCGGATATTGAGCATGATGATGTTTCCTTCTGCAGGATGATTGGCCATGGAGTAAGCACGAAATGTCTCTTCAGGATTTTTCATCTTCAGATCCCACATCTTGAACTTATCCCATTCATCCCGGTATTCCTCCTCCACATCGATATCCCTGAAATCAACCTCAATTTTCGGAACATCGATCTGGATATAACCACCCGATTGAAAATCGAGTGTCTCCCCTTCCGGCAGTTTTACAACAAACTCCTTTATGAATGTTGCCACATTGTGGTTGGAAACCACCTCACATTCCCACTTTTTAATGCCCAGAATGGCTTCAGGAACAATAATCTCTATATCTTCCCTGATCTTAACCTGGCAGCCCAGCCTCCAGTTGTTCTGTTGTTCCTTGCGTGTAAAAAACCCGGTTTCGGTAAGTAGTATCGATCCACCTCCCTTGATAACCTGGCACTTACACAAACCACACGTTCCACCCCCTCCGCAGGCAGAAGGAAGAAATATCTCCTGGCCTGACAGGGTTGTGAGTAGTGTTGATCCCGGATCAACCGTATACTCCCTGTCATTCACCTTCAGTTTAACCTCTCCCTGAGGCGTAAGCTTTTTCCTGGCATACAGCAGGATAACAACAAGAAAAAGAATGATGATAAGAAAAACAACAATGCTGGACAATATGATTGTTGTTTGTGTGCTAAGCAGGATCATCTTCGGATGTATTATTGATTCAAAACACGATTAATTACTACAATTTTATACCCATGAAACTCATGAATGCAATCCCCATCAGACCGGTAATGATAAAGGTAATACCCAATCCCCTGAGGGGAGCCGGAACATTGGAATAGCGAATCTTTTCACGGATGGCTGCAATACCTACGATTGCCAGGAGCCAGCCGACACCCGAGCCCAGCCCGAATACGGTAGCTTCGGCAATATTCTGATACTCAGCCTGCTGCATGAACAGTGAACCACCCAGAATGGCACAGTTGACGGCAATGAGCGGAAGAAAAATTCCCAGTGAGTTATAGAGTGCCGGGGAAAACTTCTCAATCACCATCTCTACCAGCTGAACCATGGATGCAATCACGGCAATGAACATGATGAATGAAAGGAAACTGAGGTCAACCTCGGCAAACGATTCTCCCAGCCAAACCAGGGCTCCCTCTTTCAACATGTATTTCTCAATCAGGTAATCCACCGGTACCGTTATCCCGAGAACGAAGATTACGGCAATACCGAGACCAACAGAGGTTTTTACCGTTTTTGAAACAGCCAGGTAGGAACACATACCCAGGAAATAGGCAAAAACCATATTGTTGATGAAGATCGATTTAATGAAAATATTGATTAAGTTTTCCATGATCCGGAATGTTCTTTTTTGATTAGTTTTCTTCGATTAACGCTTTGTTTTTCGCGCGTTGTACCCAGATGATGATCCCAACCGTGATCAGGGCCATGGGTGAAAGGATCATCAAACCGTTGTCTTCATATCCGATATTGTACAGCCCGATCTTTTCAAAGATGGGATACCCTAACAGTTCTCCCGAACCCAGCAGCTCCCTGAAAAAACCTACGATGATCAGAATAATGCCGTAGCCTGCGGCATTCCCGACTCCATCAAGGAATGATGGCCATGGCTTGTTACCCAGAGCAAACGCTTCCAGCCGTCCCATGATGATGCAATTGGTGATGATCAGCCCGACAAATACCGAGAGCTGCCTGCTGACATCGTATGCAAATGCTTTCAACACCTGGTCAACCAGGATCACCATTAAGGCGATCACCGTTAGCTGTACGATAATCCTGATCCGCGGTGGAACACGTTTGCGGATCAGTGAGATGACCACATTCGAAACGGCCAGAACGACCAGGACCGAAATAGCCATCACAATCGCAGGTTTCAGCTTGGCAGTAACGGCAAGTGCCGAACAGATCCCCAGAACCTGAACGGTGATCGGATTCTCATCATTGAGGGGATTGGTTAATAACTTGATATTCTTCGTCGAGAATAACGGTTCCTTATCACTCATCTTTTTTGCTCTTTTGATTCTTAAAATAATTTTCGTACCCGGATAGACAATCCATCAGCATCGCCTCCAGTCCCTTGCTGGTAATGGTCCCCCCGGATATAGCGTCCACCTCGTTGAGCCTTTTCGGATCGGCTTTTCCCCGGATCACCGCGATGGAGATAAAATCACCGGCTTCGTCAAAGATCTTCTTACCTGCAAATTGCTCCTGGAACCAGTCGGTGTTGATCTCGGCACCCAGCCCGGGGGTCTCTCCATCGTGATCGAAATTGGTGCCGTAAATACTGTTCATATCGTCAGAAAAAGAGACGTACCCATAGATCGGACCCCAGAGTCCCTTTCCTTCTACCGGGACAATGTATTTCATCTCTCCCTCTTCCAACTCCCCGACAAAAACAGGGTATGCTCTCTCATCATGCGGTTTCCTGATCTCCTTCTTCATGTCTACCTCAAAAGCGATCAGCTCCTCAACCATGCCCCCGCCCAGATCGACAACATAACTATCTTTTATATACTTGTCATATAGCTCCGCCGCCGTGGAGGCATCACTCTCAATATGGATGGATGCCAGGATGTTCTTTTTCTTTTCAACCTCAATATTCCTCTTCTGCAGGGGCTGGAGCAACATGGCAGTTGAAGAAAGAATGGCTGCCACCAGGATCACCATGATGGAAGAGAAGATAAAAATATAGGTATTACTGAATCTTTTCATTACGGGAAATTTCTATGATTGTGCACTGATTCTTGCTCGTTTAAGTCTCCGTTTAATATTCGCTTCAACCACATAGTGGTCGATCAGCGGGGCAAAGACATTCATCAACAGGATTGCCAGCATAACCCCTTCAGGATAGGCAGGGTTCAAAACCCTGATCAGAATAGCCATGATACCGATGAGGAATCCGTAGATCCATTTTCCCTTTTCGGTTTGCGCTGCAGTTACCGGGTCAGTAGCCATGAAAACAGCTCCGAATGCAAATCCCCCCATTACCAGGTGTTGCCAGGCAGGTATCTCCATAAAGGGATTCACTGAAAAAAGATTCAGGATCAATCCCATGACCAGGCCGCCTGCAAAAACCGAAGTGATGATCTTCCAGCTGCCGACACCCGTATAGATGAGGATTACCGCACCAATAAGAATGGCAAGGGTTGATGTTTCACCAACCGACCCGGGAATGGTTCCCAGAAACATATCCCATATCGAAGGAATGTTATCGGTATTTCCTGCCGCTGCTTCTGCCAGGGGAGTGGCTCCGCTGAAAGCTTGAACAATCTCCTCCCCTTTGGTTAGCTTCGAGATCCAGACGGTATCACCCGACATCCATCCCGGATAGGCAAAAAACAGGAATGCCCTTGCCGTTAATGCCGGATTCAGAATGTTCATACCCGTACCACCAAATACCTCCTTGCCGATGATTACGGCAAAAGCTGTTGCAACGGCAAGCATCCAAAGGGGAACATCAATGGGAACAATCAACGGGATCAGAATACCGGATACCAGAAATCCTTCGTTGATTTCATGCCCCCTGATCTGGGCAAAAATAAACTCAATGCCCAGTCCAACAACATAAGAAACAACGATCAGGGGCAAAACCCGCAGGAAACCATACCAGAAATTACCCCAGAGTGTTGCTTCCGCATCAATAGAGAGGTGATACTGATACCCGGTGTTCCACATGCCGAATAACATGGCCGGAACCAGGGCAATAACCACCAGCGCCATCGTTCGTTTCATATCAACGCTGTCCCGCACATGAGACCCCGCAGTGGTTACCGTATTGGGGACATAAAGGAAAGTCTCAAATCCTTCAAAGGTCGATTGCAGCTTTTCATACTTTCCCCCCTTTACGAAGTTAGGCTTGATCTTATCGATATATCTTCTTAAAGCTTTCATTATCAATTTGTTATCAAAATATATTCAGGATTCATGTGAACAATACTATCCAAGCTCTTTGATCATCAATTCAATCCCGTTCCGGACGATCGATTGAACTTCGGTTTTTGACGTGCATACGAATTCACAGAGAGCCATATCTTCCTCCGCAATTTCATAGATACCCAGGTTCTCCATTTTGTCAATGTCCTCCACCAGGATCGCCTTCAACAGGTGCATCGGGTAAATGTCCATGGGCAGGACCTTCTCGTATTGCCCGGTCATTACAAATGCACGCTTACCACCATTCAGGTTGGTATGCAGTGTAAATTCCCTTTTCGGTGTAAGCCAGGCAAGGAACGTCCTCGACATGCTGTATTTATTCACTCCCGGCAGGGCCCATCCGAGAAAATCATAATGGTCACCTTCCGGGATCACACTGACCAGTGAATCGTAATACCCGATATACCCATCGTTCAGAATCTTCTTCCCGGTAAGCACATTCCCGCTGACATAGCGAAGATTTCCCTCTGTCACATTATCCTTAACCAACGGCACAATGGATGCACCCAGCATCGTTTTAAAATACCGTGGTTTTTTCACTTCGGAACCAGCCAGCGCTACAATCCTCGATGCATCAAATATTCCCTTCTCAAAAAGCCGGCCGATGATAACAACATCCTGCGGATTAACCGTCCAGACAATATCCCCTTTGTTTATCGGATCAATATGATGGATCTGAATTCCCACATTACCCGCCGGATGGGGTCCCCTGAAGTGATGCAATTGTACGCGGTCAAGATCTTTAAAAACATCACATACCGGAAAGGTGCCGTTAACACCGATGTGGATATCCCCCGCGGTAAGCTTCGACAGGGCTTTGATCCCTGTCTGAAAGGCATCGCGTTCTTCCTTTAACACAAAATCATAATCCGGTGCCAGCGGTGCAGTGTCAAAACCCGATATGAATATGGCTTTGGGAATGTCAGATCCATTGGCCATGATCTGGTAAGGTCGCTGACGGATGAAAGGCCACAAACCCGACTTCTGAAGATTTTCAATAACCTCTTCCCGCTCCATGCTCTCCGGATCACCCTGCCTGAATGACTCATAGGAAATCTGGGGATCAGCCTTCACCACCACTTCCAGTATCCTGCGACGCTCCCCCCGGGTAATGGACACAACCTTACCGCTTACCGGTGAGGTAAATAAAACCTCGGGATGATACTTATCAAAAAACAGGGGAGAACCGGCTTTCACTTCATGATCAACCTTGACCGTAAGTTTTGGTGTCAGACCGGGGAAATCGATGGGTTTTACTGCATACATCTCGGAAGGATCAGCCTGAACCAGAATCTTTTCAGCCTTTCCCTTTATCGGTATATCCAGGCCCCGCTTGATCTTTATTACTTTCGGCATGGTAAGCTTTTGATTTTATTTAATTTGCAAC
>CAYZVJ010000041.1:0-3429 GCA_964481765.1 uncultured Rikenellaceae bacterium
TTACGAATCCATTATCCGCATTCCGTTCAAAATGATTGAAATTACCGATTGATCCATCTCCGCAAAAGACAGGTATTCAATCAGCTTGATAAAACATTTTTTTGATAAGCCCTCAGGAATTTTATCCTGTGGGTTTTTTTATTCGCCGGGGGGCGAAACAGGCCTCATCTGACATCTTCCCTGGTGGTGAAAGCGGTAGGTTAGTCTCCTTTGGAAAACCGTCCACTTAATTGTTCAATTGAATCCAGGAATTTCTTCAAAAGTCTGAAATAGAGTAATACGTACAGGGTGAAGGTCATCAACCAGATCACGATGATATTGACCCAGAATGTCGGGACAAATTTTCCAAAAAGCTGTTTCCGGGGAGCATAAAAATGAGCCTTAATGAACGGTGATTCCGGATCCAGGTATATGGGCTCAAATTTCTGGTAAATCCTTCCTTTATAATCAATGCTTCTGACCGTTTCGTTGGAGTTCTTAACAAATTCCGTAAGTTTATCATTGGCATAGTTCCTTTTACGTTTTTGGAAGGCTTCCCTGTCAGTAGTTACCAGATGCGTTTCAATAGAATCTTTAATCTCTGTCGCCCGGTTGTATAGTTTGTTGTTGTATTCCTTGATGGTATTTATATAGGTTTTCGTTTCTGCCAATACCGCCGATGATACCCGGTCTAAAGTCAGGTCATCAACGACATCCAGTTTGACCAGTCGATTCTTCTCCATCTCGTGTGAGATCTCATTCCTGAGCAGCAGCAGGGCATCCTTGATCCGCTCTTTCTGATCGGGTTCGTTCATGTGATTCTCTACAAAATTCAGTTCGTTAATCAACGCTTCCTGCCAGTAACTTCGCTTGAAATTTGCCTTGCTTTTAATTTTATCGTACTGGTAAAATTGTTTCTCATATTTATTCTCCATAAACTGATAGACAGCAAGTGCTTCATAAGCCCACCTTGCAGTAATGGCTTCACCATAAAATGGAATTTTGCTGGGAGAGGAGAGGGATGGATTAAGCTTTTCGAACTTCACCATAACCCCGCTCAACAGAATCTGTGGAATGACAAGGAAGGGGATCAGGATGTAGATGGTAACGACCGTTTTGAAGCTGTCGGATATGACCAGCCCCATCATATTGGACATGGTCCAGGCACTGAATAGTACCAGCCAGTATTGCCAGTACATGCCCTTGATCCCCATAATGGAATTTCCTACCACTACAAAGGTCAATGCCTGAATAGCGGCTATTATGAACTGAACAGCCACCTTGGAAAGCAGATAGCTGGACCAGCTCAGGTTCAGGAATGCTTCCCGTTTCAGGATCTTTCTGTCACTGATGATCTCCTCAGCACTCACCGTCAATCCCATGAAAACGGCAACAATGACAGACATAAAAATATAAATCGGAAGGTTGCTGTTTTCGAAGAGAAAATATCCGTATTCATTGGATGTGCTTACATCATAATACTTGATCAGAAAAGCAAGGATAACAGCGAGTAAAGGGGCTTCCACCAGGTTAAATATCATGTATTGGGTGTTCGCCAGTTTGGAAAGAACATCCCGCTTGACGAAAACCCAGAATTGCTTCAGCTTGTTGGGGATCTTAAAGGATATTTCCGGTATTCCGGATGACTGTTCAATTTTCTTTACATTTTCTTCAGAAAATTCAAAGTAATATTCATTCCACTCTTTCGGAGAGATTTTCCTCGTATTGGTCACTTTTCCATATTCATCCAGTACATTTGATTCCACAATGTTGAAGATCTGTTCCGGGGTTACATTTCCACAGGCATGACATTCACTTTCGTTCCAGTTGGCATGTTGCATCCTCGATTTGAAGTAGATAATGGATTCAATGGGATCACCATTATAGATCAACCAACCGCCGGTATCCAGGATGATCAGTTTATCGAACATTTTGAAAATATCCGACGAGGGTTGGTGTATGACAACAAACACCAGCTTGCCTTTCAGCGCAAGTTCTTTCAGAAGGTCGAGGATATTCTCCGAATCCCTTGAAGACAATCCTGATGTCGGTTCATCGAGGAACAGAACTGCGGGTTCACGGATCAATTCCAGTGCGATGTTCAATCGTTTTCTCTGCCCTCCACTGATTTTTTTATTGAGCGGACTTCCGACTACCATATCCCGAATTTCAAAAAGCCCAAGGTTCTGCAAGGTTTTATTTACCGTTTCAACAAGCTTTTCTTCCGTATAGTTATCAAAACATAGTTTTGCGTTATAATAGAGGTTTTGGAAAACGGTTAGTTCTTCAATCAGCAGATCATCCTGCGAAACGTGGCCGATTACTCCTTCAATTTTCTCCTTCTCGGTATGTATATTCACGCCATTGATCAGCACCTCACCTTTTGAGGGTTCATTGGAACCATTGAGCACATTCAGCAGGGTAGACTTTCCGGCACCGCTTGCTCCCATGATACCCACCATGCGCCCTGATTCTTCTTCAAAGGAGATATCGTGCAAACCAACCTTACCCCCCTTAAACCTGAACTCAACATTCTTCACTTCATAAACGATTCTTGATTCCAGCAGTTCAGGTCTGAACTTGGAGATTACATCGCTGTAATAGATCGGTTTTGTTTTCGGGTCACGAATGGAGGCACCGACATTGAATACATATACCTTATCCTGATGAAGCAATTGGCTGTTCATGTACAATTCCTTGTTTCCAATATACCTCAGCAGGTACATGTTTGCCGTGGAGACATTAAAAACCCATATCTGACCATCAAGTGTATCTACACAGATGTGTTTGGTTTGATGAACTGTAGATTCTTTCTTATTATCAATGATCAGTAAGTCTTCGTATTCGGGAATATTATCGAATGAGTTTAAGACAAATGCCTGAATCCATGTATACTCTCTCTCCTCGATATTGAACGTATCAGAAACCGTTTTGATAAACTCCAGTTCCTGATCTGTTACGCTTCCTCCTCCCGATTTGGAGAATTCAAGCAGTTGAACCAGGACGATAACCTTTTGTGTTTGCGTAAGCTCTTCATTGATCTGAGTGCAGATCTTTAAGACACGAACAGAGCTGGAAGAGATTCTTCGTATCTGTTTATCCTTTTCTTTCTGTTTTTCCTGATGCAGGCTGTAATAATCGTCGAAAACAGTGAGGTAGGCTGCAACCAGTTCTTTATTTAGTTGCCTGTTAAGGAAGGACTCGACCACGGTCCTTCTGTCGCTTTTATTGCTTTCTGGTCTTGCGATAATTGCAAAGAGCTGCATCAGGGCTTTTAGTATCTGTTCACTCATAATTATAAGATATTAAACGCTATTAAAGTACCCGTCCTGTCTTGATAATATTCTCTAATCCACTAGTGCATAACGGTAAACAATGATCAAGAATGTTACATTGACCTGTTGAAGATAATAATATTTGGATTATTATCCCAAAATTCAGAATAGGAAC
>CAYZVJ010000041.1:3529-10679 GCA_964481765.1 uncultured Rikenellaceae bacterium
CATAATCACGGTATTCTTACCATTGATGTATTTGATTTCATCCCCTTTGCGCAATCCCGCTTTATCCGCCGGCGAATCCTTCCTGATGTTTGAAATAACATAGTATGGTATCCCGGGTAATGGAGCCTCAATATCTATCCCACTTCTGTTCAGCTTGAATTCTGAGCGGTACAGACGATTTGGAAACAGGGTAATCTGGCTGTTGGGATAATCTATGATTACATGAAACCTTCTGAGAATCTCAGATCCCAGGCTTCCGTTTCGGTTATCCCTTCCAATTGCGTCCCCTACTGAAAGGGAATCGGGGAAGGCAACAATGGGTTTATCAAAGGTATACTTCCCGATGGTGAATTGATGCATCCGGCCAATCTTTCCAAAAATGTCACCATTTAATCCTTTACCCAGAAAAACATTCGCTGTTTTTTCCGGGTAAGTGATGTTATTGTCAGACTCTACATCCATCCACAGGGCGTGACTGGCTCCTGTATCCAGGAGTAATTTTACCGGCACATCAGTACCATCCTTAAGCGTAATGACTCCGTATACATATGGTTTTGTCTGATGTATGATCAGTGGAAGAGTAGTCCCTCTTCTCAGGTACCTTGGGGGTTTGTATTTATCAGGATTGTGAAATGTGATCACCTTTCGATCATAGTTGATCTCTACAATGAAATTTTTAAACATATTGTACCCGATCAGACCATGCACTTTGGTGCCAAATATCGCGGATAGATTAAATACATTCTGGAGCAGAATATAGAGGTCCTGATTTACTCCCTGGATCCCGGAAATGTTGAAATTATTTCCATATGAGTGCAATGCATCAACCGGTTCACCCTGACCAAGACCGTTTAGCTTCACCTGCCTTGTATAATTAAGCAGTAAGGTATCACCCCAGGAAATTTCAGTCATGATGGAAGTACTGAGACCTGTATCCAGTATGAAATGTAGCGTATCCGAGTCATTTATTATGACCGGAACGATGATCAGGTTATTGATGAATTTGAACTGAAAAGAGATCCGGCTCTGGTTTGGATTTGCAAATGAAAGATCTTTTAACTGACTCTGTGCATTAACAGGTATAGCAAGATCGTTTGTTACCAACCTGGCAACAAGAATAATTAATCCTATTGCCATGTATTTATATTGTTTATACATATCCCGGATTTTCTTTATTCCCAATGCCATTGTGGTGTCAGAATACCGATTAAACATTACATTCCAGTTTCAAATCATGGATTTCCCCGGTCCATCCTATTCCTCTTTATTTTACATATTTAATGCCAAATTGTTCATTGTTCTATCTATCAAATCGATAAATCGATGTCAACCTCTTTCACTTTTCGGAGAATTGGGCGGTTTCATTACATTGCTTGTTCGGTTCCGAACAATATACTAAAAAAAACATATTCCCCACAGAAACTGTCATGATTTTCAACTACCGATATGCCAAAATGACTGATAATCAGCTCCCTGTTGTCATTTTTTCATTTGATTAAATGTCGATTGAGATTGGCAAATCATTTGAGGAGTATTGTCTGATAACATAGAAAGTTAAGGCAATGAATTTAAACAATTTTACCATAAAGTCACAGGAAGCAATACAACAGGCATTCTCTATTGCCTCCGGGTATCAGCATCAGGCTGTTGAGAACGGTCATTTACTGAAGGGTATATTGAGTGAGGGTGAAAACATTACTCAGTACCTGTTTAATAAGCTTGGCGTATTGAGTTCTAAATTATATCCTGCTCTTGATCAGATAATTAATTCCTATCCGAAAGTTTCAGGAGGGGAGCAATACCTCTCTGCTGATGCAAACAGAGTGTTACAGAGGGCACTGAAAAGTGCACAGGAATCGGGCGATCAATTTGTATCGGTTGAGCATGTATTGCTTGGGATCCTTGGATCGGGAGATGACCTATCACGGATGATGAAGGATATGGGGATTAATGAAAAAGAGTTGAAACAGGCAATTAAAGATCTTCGGAAAGGGTCAAAAGTGGATAGTCAGACTGCTGAAGACACGTTTAATTCTTTGAACCGGTTTGCCATGAATTTAAACGATTATGCACGATCGGGCAAACTCGATCCGGTAATTGGACGGGACGAGGAGATCCGGAGGATACTCCAGATCCTTTCCCGGAGAACTAAAAATAATCCGGTCCTTATTGGGGAACCCGGTGTTGGGAAAACAGCTATAGTTGAAGGATTGGCGCATCGGCTGGTAAAGGGTGATGTCCCTGAGAATCTGAAATCCAAACAGGTTTATTCTCTTGATATGGGAGCTTTGATTGCAGGAGCAAAATACAAAGGCGAGTTTGAAGAGCGATTGAAGGCAGTTGTAAAGGAGGTAATTGCTGCCAACGGAGAGATCATCTTGTTTATTGATGAAATTCATACCCTGGTGGGTGCCGGGAAAAGTGAAGGAGCAATGGATGCGGCAAACATCCTGAAACCCGCACTGGCAAAAGGTGAGCTGCGGGCAATAGGAGCAACAACCCTGAATGAATATCAAAAATTCTTTGAAACCGACAAAGCGTTAGAAAGACGGTTTCAGATTGTCATGGTGAATGAACCGGATACACTCAATGCAATATCTATCCTGCGAGGACTGAAAGAAAGGTATGAAAATCACCATCGCGTGAGGATAAAAGATGAAGCAATCATTGCTGCTGTAGAACTTTCAAATCGCTATATAACCGACAGGTTCCTGCCTGATAAGGCGATTGATCTGATCGATGAAGCAGCATCTAAGCTCAGGCTTGAAATGAACTCCCTTCCGGAAGAGATTGATGAACTGGAACGAAAGATCAAGCAAATGGAGATCGAAAGGGAAGCCATAAAAAGAGAAGGAGATTCAGAAAAACTCAAGAATCTGAAAAAAGATATTGCCAACCTTGATGAAGAGAGGATTAAACTCAAGGCAAAATGGGAAACGGAAAAGAATATTATCGACTCCATACAGCGGAAGAAACAGGAAATAGAAGATCTCAAGTTTGAAGCAGAACAGGCTGAAAACCAGGGAGAATATGGTAAAGTGGCGGAAATAAGGTATGGTAAAATCAAAGAGGCAGAAAAGGCCATCGAAGAATTGAAGAATGAACTCAAAGAGAACCAATCCGAAATGGCGCTGATTAAAGAAGAGATCGGATCGGAAGACATCACTGAAATTGTGGCACGATGGACCGGCATTCCGGTGGCTAAAATGATTAAAAGCGAACGGGAAAAATTGCTTACCCTTGAGGATGAGTTGCACAAAAGAGTAGTGGGACAGGAGGAGGCAATCACAGCCATCGCCGATGCGGTCAGAAGAAGCAGAGCAGGCTTGCAGGATGTGAGACGGCCTATCGGATCGTTTATCTTTCTCGGAACCACAGGTGTGGGTAAAACGGAACTCGCAAGAGCACTGGCGGAATTCCTGTTCAATGACGAAAACCTGATCACACGGATCGATATGTCGGAATACCAGGAAAGACACTCTGTCTCACGACTGATAGGGGCTCCTCCCGGATATGTCGGATACGATGAAGGGGGCCAATTGACAGAAGCCGTTCGCCGAAAACCCTATTCCGTTATCCTGCTTGACGAGATTGAAAAGGCACATCCTGATGTCTTTAATGTGCTGTTGCAGGTGCTCGACGACGGCCGCCTTACCGATAACAAAGGCAGAACAGTTAATTTTAAAAATACAATCGTTATCATGACTTCAAACATCGGATCGCACCTTATCCAGGAGAAGATTTTCGGGCTTGATCAGGAAAACAAGGAGGAAGTGTTGGAAGAGATTAAACGGGAACTGTTCCTTCTCCTGAAACAGACCATAAGACCGGAATTTCTCAATCGTATCGATGAAATCATCCTTTTCTCACCCCTTACCTTTGAAGAGATTAAACAAATTGTAGGGTTACAGTTCAACATCATTAAAAAAAGTGCTGAAGCAGCAGGGATAGATCTCAGCTTGACTGATAAAGCAACCGAATGGTTCGCTATAAAAGGATATGATCCGCAATTTGGGGCAAGACCCATAAAACGAATCATGCAAAAAGAGATTGTTAATACCCTCTCCAAACAAATATTATCTGAACAAACTGCAGTCCAGGGTAAGGTTGTGGTCGATGTGGAAGGGAAAAAAATAGTATTCAGGTACTAATGGTGGTTACCAGTGTTTTCCTGCTTGGTGAAAGATAGCGGTAATGCTTTGTGGCAGATTGCTTTCATGAAAAACTCTTGATGCAATCATGCCGGTCTTCGTAGATATCAAATATATTATGAAGTTGAAGAAGCTTAAATAATTCCATTACCTCAGGAGCAATGTTGCAAAGCTTAAAAAATCCGTAGTTGTTATTTGCCATTTTCATTACTGAGAGAAACACCCCAAAACCAGAACTGTCAATGTACTTCACTCCCTGGAGATCCAGAATGAGCCTTGTGTTAGGTTTTTCAAACAACTGGGCCAACTCTTCTTTCACCTTTTCAGTAATCAACGCATTGAATTTCTGTACATCTTCAAACTTGACTACTTCAATGTTGTCAACTTTTTCGATTTTTAACATAAAGCAATGTCCGGTTAAAGATTTTCAATGATTTCATTCAATTCCAGTATCGCTTCATAACAACTCAGTTCAAACCGTTCGATATAAGATGGGTAACGCTCCACATCTTTCATCTCCTTTGCAAGATGTTCAAAATCCTTCAGATCCTCAGCCAGTTCATTCATCCCCATTATCGCAACAGATGATTTTGCTTTATGAGCCAGCAGTCCAAGCGATTGATAATCCTTCTTTGCCAATAATTCCTTCATCTCTCTGGTGAATTCCGGAACCTGTTCCAAAAAGATTTCAGCCATCTCTTTTACCAGGGATTTGCTGCCACCTGAGATGTTTTCCAGATACTCCAGATTAATGTATTTGCTCTTCTCCTTCATTGATGTTCTAACTTTCAGAATATAAATTTTTTGAGTTGCAATCTCCGGTATGATACCATGCCCTTAACGTCAGCCTAATGTGTAATCCATTAGCCTGTATAAAAGTAATAAAAATAACTTTTCTCCCAAACATTGAACTATTTTGTTAAACAATTTTCAAACCTTTCGGAATCCGATCTCGTAAAGTTGTAACATGATGTTTTTAGATTCCCGGGGGATGGAATAAATTCAAATCCGGCTTTCGGAAGTAAGGAAATTTATTGTAATTTTATCCCATTGCCCGGACCAGGACAGGAATGGCTTTTCAGATGAATCATAAAATATAAGTTTATGAAAAATATCCGGTTTGTTTTCGTAACACTGCTGCTTGTTGGTTCAATCGGAGTGAATGCCCAGCAGAACATTAAAATTGACAAAAAGGATTTCAACATAGAAGAGCAGGGTTTTGATGAAGCGTGGGAACATGTGAAAGAGGCCGAAAAACTGTTTTCCAAAGGAATTGGGACATATGGCGATGCCCTGGAGCAGTACGAAATTGCCGCCGCCTATAATACCTATAATCCACAATTGAATTATAAAATGGGTGTCTGCTGCCTCTATTCTGAACGGAAGTTAGATGCACTGAACAATTTTAAAAGAGCCTATGAATTTAACAACAATGTTGCCAGTGATATTCATTTGATGCTTGGACGGGCTTACCATTTCAATCATGATTTTGAGCGTGCCATTGAAGAATACAAAACTCATCGGGATAGCCTCACCGAGAAAGAACGCAAGAAAAATAAAATTGATTTTGATAAATTGATCCGGGAGTGTGAAAACGGAATTGCCCTTATGGAGAAAATAGTCTCGGCTGGGATAACAAACCTTGGTGATGCAATCAATTCACCCTATGACGATTACAACCCACTGATCACATCCAGCGGTAACCGGATGTATTTTACCTCGCGAAGAGCAAGCATATTGGATGACAGGAGAAACCTGCTGGACAATAAATTCAATGAGGACATCTATGTATCCTTTTTTCGGAACAACAGGTGGGAAGAAGCACAGAATGTTGGTAAAAAGATCAATTCAGAGTACAATGAAGCAGCACTTTCCATTACAGATGGTGACAGTCTGCTCTACATCTATTATGGCAACAGTAACAATGGAGATATTTTTATTAGCGAATTTAAGAAGGGTCAATGGAATAACCCCAGGAAGATGTCCGGCAAGTTTAATTCCGGACAGCGGGAGACTACCCTCAGTTTCGATGCGCACAAAAAAACCGTTTATTTCATCAGTGCCTCGAAGAAGAATACCCTGGGAGGTACAGATATTTTTGTGAGCCGGAAAGATGAGAAGGACAAATGGGGAAGACCTGAAAACATTGGACCGATAATTAATACACCATTTGATGAAGAAGCAGTGTTTCTTCACCCGGATGGAACAACACTCTTTTTTAGCTCAAAAGGGCATAATAGCATGGGAGGATTTGATATCTTCAAATCGATATTGCTTCCGGATGGAGAGTGGTCGGTACCTCAAAACATTGGATTCCCCATCAATTCAGCCGGGGATGATCTATTCTATACAACCTATAATGATTCCACTTCAGCCTATATTTCCTCCATGCGGGAGGATAGTTATGGAATGATGGATATCTATAAGGTCTCCTACATACCTGAATTGGTGTACGATGACATCCTCTCTGAGGCAGAAGAGTATCCCGAAGTTGAATTGGAATGGCTTGCATTTCTGGATGAAGTACCGGTAGTTGAGATTGACAAATCTATTTTACTGAAAGGGATCGTTACCGATCGGGAAGACTCAGTTCCGGTGATGGCTCGCCTCGAGATTATCGATATGGATATCAATGATGTTATCGCGACCTCCATTTCCGATAAGGAGAGCGGAAGCTATTCCATTCGCCTGGAGGAGAAAAAGAACTATGGAGTTGAAATTACATCCCAGGGTTATATGGTGTTTCTGGATATCATTAACATCCCTCCCGATACTGAAGCGTCTGAGATGATCAGTAATTTTGCACTCCAGAAAGTAAAGGTTGGCGAGAAAGTGATCCTGAAAAACATATTCTTTGAGCTCAATAAAGCAACACTCACCGCAGCTTCTTATGAAGAATTGGGGCGGGTACTCAAATTGCTGGAAAGTAACCCAACACTTCGGATTGAGATTTCCGGGCATACAGACAATGTGGGTTCATTTCAGGTAAATCAGAGACT
>CAYZVJ010000041.1:10779-23105 GCA_964481765.1 uncultured Rikenellaceae bacterium
GATGCCCATTGAATATAGCGGAATCACAGATGAACACATGACAGTCAGGGAAAAATTGGGTGTCTTTGATGTTTCACATATGGGTGAATTCTGGATTAAGGGTCCCAAAGCCCTGGCATTCATTCAGCGGATTACTTCAAATGATGCTTCTACACTGACTGATGGAAAAGTGCAATATTCATGTTTCCCAAATGGAAAGGGCGGTATCGTTGATGATCTTCTGGTCTACCGGTTCAATGAAACGAAATACCTGTTTGTCGTCAATGCGGCAAACATTGAAAAAGATTGGAATTGGTGCCTGGAACAGGCTGGAATGATGGGCCTTCAGGCAGGTAAGGAGCTGATTAATGATTCCGATAATATAGCTCAACTGGCTGTCCAGGGACCACTTGCCCTCAGGGCAATGAGCAAACTCACCCGGGAACCGATCGAAGAGATGAAGTATTATACCTTCAGGGAAATTGATTTTGCCGGATTGAAAAATGTACTATTCTCGACAACAGGGTATACCGGTGCCGGAGGTTGCGAGATCTATATTCCTAATAGCCAAGCTCCCAAACTGTGGGAAGCAGTATTGGATGCCGGTGAGGAATTTGGTATCAAACCCATTGGACTTGGTGCCAGGGACACGCTGCGACTGGAAATGGGTTTCTGCCTCTATGGAAACGACATAACCGATAATACCTCGCCTATTGAGGCTGGCCTCGGATGGATTACCAAATTTGCTGATTACAAAGATTTTATTGATAAGGATTTATTATTGGCTCAAAAAAAGGAAGGGGTAAATCGAAGGCTGAAAGGATTTGAAATGATTGACCGCGGTATTCCCCGGCAACATTACGAAGTTCGGGATAAGGATGGACATCCTATCGGTGAGGTTACCTCAGGTACCATGTCACCCGTTCTGAAAAAAGGAATTGGCATGGCATACCTGGATGAAGGTTTCTGGAAGGAAGGTGCCGACATTTACATTAATGTCAGGAACAAAGACCTCAAGGCAAAGGTGGTAAAACCACCCTTTATTAATTAAATAAACGACTCCGGGACCACATCAGCAATTTTTTGCCGGAAATCACAGGATCCCATGTTAACAGAACAATATGGTTAAACAGAGCAGCATTGAAGTATGTTTTTCTCCAGCACTGTTTCCATACCAGGAGGACAAGGAGGCAATTGTGGTTGTTATTGATATCCTCAGGGCAACATCCGCTATTGTTACCGCCTTTCAAAACGGCGTGGAACGATTGATTCCGGTAAAAACAATCGATGAAGCAAGGGAGTACAAAAAGAGAGGATACGTGATTGCTGCCGAACGGGATGGTTATGTTCTGGATTTTGCAGATTTCGGTAATTCACCGTTTAACTTTACCCGGGAAAAGGTCTCGGGAAAAACAATCGTTTATAGCACAACCAACGGAACACAGGCTATCCAAATGGCCAGTTCCTGCTACCGGGTAATCATCGGTTCATTCCTGAACATTTCAGTATTGTGTGATTGGATAGCAGGAGAGGAAAGGAGTGTGGTGTTGTTGTGTGCCGGCTGGAAAAACAGATTTAGCCTGGAAGATGCCATCTGCGCCGGAGCAATTACAGAAAAGCTATTGGTACATGAGTCATTCTATACGAATTGTGATGCAGCAAAAGCGGTTTTCGATTTATGGTCGCTGGCAAAAGACGACCTGGGGATGTATATGGAGAAGGTTGCCCAGAGAACGAGATTACGGCAAAAAGGGCTCGATGATGTAATCCCTTATTGCCATACCCCTGACTCATGCAAAACAATACCGGTACTAAAGAATGGTTATCTGATTGATATAAAAGATTTCTAATAAACCCAATGCTATGAAAAAACATAATTTTTATGCTGGTCCATCCATCCTGCCACAGTATACGGTGAATAATGTGGCAAAAGCGATTACGGATTTTGCCGGTACCGGCTTGTCCATCATGGAAATTTCTCATCGGAGCAAGGAATTTATTGCCGTGATGGATGAAGTGCAGAACCTGTTCAAAGAACTTCTGGACATACCCTCCGGATACCATGTTTTGTTCCTCGGGGGAGGGGCAAGCACCCAGTTTGCCCTTGTACCCATGAACCTGATGAGGAAGAAGAGTGCCTACCTCGATACGGGATCCTGGGCTTCGAAGGCAATAAAAGAAGCCGGGTATTTTGGTGAGGTGGTCGTTGTTGCTTCTTCGAAAGACCGTAATTACTCATACCTTCCAACAGGTTATACCATTCCGGATGATGCTGATTACTTTCATATTACAACCAATAACACCATCTATGGAACAGAGATAAAAATGGATATTGATGTTCCCGTACCGTTGGTTGCCGACATGTCTTCTGATATCTTAAGCCGCCCGGTGGATGTTTCAAAATATGCAATAATTTATGGTGGTGCACAGAAGAACCTGGCTCCTGCAGGACTCACCATTGTGATTGTTAAAGAAGATATACTGGGGAAGGTCGACAGGGTGCTCCCGACCATGTTTGATTACCGAACCCACATCGAGAAGGGATCGATGTTTAATACGCCTCCCTGTCTGCCCATCTTTGCAGCCCTCCAAACCCTGAAGTGGGTAAAAATGCAGGGAGGTGTTGGGGAGATGCAAAAAATCAATCATGCTAAAGCAGAGATCTTGTATTCAGAAATAGAAAGAAACAGGCTCTTCATTCCAACAGTGACTAACCCGGAAGATCGTTCCATCATGAATATCTGCTGGGTTATGAAAGAAGAATACAAAGATCTGGAACAGGAATTTCTCGAATTTGCCACGCAACGGGGAATGATTGGGATAAAAGGCCATCGTTCCGTTGGAGGATTCAGGGCATCAACCTATAATGCCCTTCCAAAAGAGAGCGTGGAGTCGTTAATTGATGTAATGCAGGAATTTGAATCAATGAAATCACGATAAATAAAACCGGTATGAAAAAAGTACTTGTGGCTACAGTAAAACCATTTGCCGGCGAAGCAATTACTGGTATTCAGCGAATCCTTGGGGATGCCGGCTACGAATTCCATTTGTTGGAGAAGTATGACAGCCAGGACGACCTGATCAATGCCGTTAAGGGTGTTGATGCTATGATTATACGAAGTGATATTGCCAACAAACAGGTCATTGAAGCCGGGGAAGACCTGAGAATCATAGTGCGGGCCGGCGCAGGATACGATAATATCGACCTTGCATCGGCTACCGATAATGGGATCGTTGTTATGAATACGCCGGGCCAGAATTCAAATGCCGTAGCAGAATTAGCAATTGGCATGATGATACTCATCGCGAGAAACAATTATGATGGGAAAGCCGGAACGGAATTGAAAGGAAAAACTCTGGGTTTGCATGCATACGGAAATGTAGGTAAACTGGTTGCTGGAATAGGTGCCGGGCTTGGTATGAAGATCTTTGCCTTTGACCCTTTTATCGATAAATCTATCATGGAAAAAGATGGTGTGGTGGTTGTTGAAAAGGAGGAAGATCTTTATGCAAGCTGCAGGTATGTCTCATTACACATCCCGGTGAATGAGAATACCATCAAATCAATTAATCATTCCCTTTTGAAGAATATGCCAAAAGGAGCAACACTGGTGAATACTGCACGAAAAGAGATCATTTGTGAAGATTCACTGAAAAAAATATTTGCCGAACGGGAAGATTTCAGGTATGTTACCGATATTGCTCCCGATTGCAAAGAAGAGATCGAAAAGCTCCATCCGGGCAGATTCTTCTTTACTCCGAAAAAGATGGGAGCACAGACTGAGGAAGCAAATATCAATGCAGGTGTGGCTGCTGCCAGACAGATAGTGGGATTTTTTGAACGGGGTGATGTTACATTTCAGGTAAATAGATAATTCTTCAGATGACCGTATTAAAGCCCTTTAAAGGATACAGACCACCACGGAAAATTGCAAGACAGGTTGCTTCTCGCCCTTATGATGTATTGAACTCTGAGGAAGCAAGGCAGGAGGCAAAAAAGAATCCCTATTCACTGTTACACATCACCAAGCCGGAGATTGACCTTCCACCGGGAACCGATGTGCATTCCAAACAGGTATATGATAAAGCAGTAGAAAATTTCTCGATGTTCAGGGGAAAGGGATGGTTTGTTCAGGATAAACAAGATTGTTTGTATATCTATGCACAAACCATGAATAACAAAACACAATATGGTATCGTTGGATGCGCTGCTGTGGAGGATTATATGACCGGGATTATTAAAAAGCATGAACTGACCCGTCCCGACAAGGAAGAGGATCGCATGAAACACGTGCGGATCAACAATGCCAATATTGAACCGGTGTTTTTAACCTACCCTTCGAATCCGGAGATCAACACCATTGTGGATCATGTGGTGAACAAAAATGAGCCGGAGTATGATTTTATTGCCGACGATGGATTCGGGCATCATTTCTGGATTATTAATGAACCCGAAATAATTGAAAGAGTGGTCAAACTTTTTGAACAGATCCCTTCAACCTATGTGGCCGATGGCCATCATCGGACAGCAGCGGCAGCCCTGGTTGGAAAGGAAAAGAGGAAAAACAATCCAAGCCATACCGGAAAGGAGGAATACAATTTTTTCCTTGCAGTACATTTTCCCCATGATCAGCTCACCATTATTGATTATAACCGTGTTGTGAAAGATCTGAATGGACTTGCATCAGCGGAGTTTCTGGCAAAAATAGAATCCGGATTTTATGTTGAAGAGAAGGGAACGGAAGTTTTTAAGCCCGACAGCCTGCACACGTTTTCCATGTATCTTGATGGGGTATGGTATTCCTTACGGGCAAAAGAAGGGACCTATGACGATAATGATCCGATTGGTGTGCTTGATGTGACTATACTGTCGAATCAGTTGCTCGGACCTCATTTGAATATAACCGACTTGAGGAGATCGGACAGGATTGATTTTGTAGGCGGTATCCGTGGGTTGACGGAATTGAAAAGACGGGTTGACTCGGGGGAGATGAGTGTTGCATTTGCCCTGTATCCGGTTAGTATGGACCAGTTGATCAGAATCGCAGATACTGGAAACATCATGCCGCCAAAAACAACCTGGTTTGAACCCAAACTGAGAAGCGGCCTCGTGATCCATACATTGGATTGAATGAGAAAATAACAGATGCATATTGCCTGAAATGAAGGCATTATTTCCAGAAAACATCACATGGAAATTGCTAAAAACTTATCGGTAATCCTTGATAGCCTGCCCAGTCGGGTGAAACTGGTAGCTATCTCAAAGATGAAATCCGAGATAGAGATCCTTGAAGCTTACCAGGCAGGGTGTCGGGTGTTCGGAGAAAATAAGGTCCAGGAACTGGTAAGAAAACAGGAGGTTTTACCCAAGGATATTGAGTGGCATATGGTTGGACACCTGCAATCCAATAAAGTGAAGTATATCGCACCTTTTGTCCACTTGATCCACTCGGTTGATTCGTTGAAGTTATTGAAAATCATAAATAAGGATGCGGCTAAGAACAACAGAAGAATTGATTGCCTGCTGCAGGTGCACATTGCCCGGGAGGAAGCAAAATTCGGCTTTTCCAACGAAGAGATCATTGAAATGCTTGATTCGGGAGAATGGAAAGAGCTGAAATCCATCCGGATCACCGGACTGATGGGCATGGCGACATTTACAGAAAACAGAGACCTGATCCGCTCCGAATGTAAATCACTGAAAGTCTTTTTCGATAAGGTTAAAAAACATTACTTTGAGCAAGAACCATCGTTTTGTGAACTGTCAATGGGAATGTCAGGTGATTATACCATAGCCATTGAAGAGGGAAGTACAATGGTAAGAATAGGTAGCCTGATCTTCGGAGAACGACATTATCATTAATATATAACGGTATAGTATATCGGGTATGGCAAAACTGGATGCATCCTATCTTGGATTGAAATTGAAAAATCCTGTCCTCGTAAGTAGTTCCGGCCTGACGGATTCGGTTGAGAAGATCAGGAAACTGGAAGAACTTGGAGCAGGAGGAGTTGTTTTGAAATCCCTGTTCGAGGAACAAATACAGTATGAGGCAAGTAATCTGATGAAACATAGCGATTATCCGGAGGCGGCAGATTATATCCGGAATTATACCATGAGCCACACCCTGGATGAATACCTCACCCTGATTGAGTCGGCAAAGAAGGCAGTCCGGATACCGGTAATCGCCAGTGTCAACTGTATCTCAGCATCGAATTGGATTTCATTCTCTAGGGCAATTGAATCTGCAGGAGCTGACGCATTAGAAGTGAATGTTTTTATACTGCCAACGGATCCGAATAAGGCAGGATCCGGTTATGAACAGGTGTATTATGATCTGGTAACTCAACTGAAAGAGATCCTTTCCATTCCGGTGGCGATAAAACTGGGAAACCAATTCTCAAATATTCTGCATCTTATCAAACAGTTGTATAATCGTAGAGCTGATGGAGTTGTTCTGTTCAACCGGTTTTATGCCCCGGATATTAACATTACCGGATTAAAGCTTATGTCGTCTGAAGTTTTCAGCTCACCAACAGATATCCGGCAGACCCTGCGGTGGGTTGGCATTGTATCGGGAAAGATCGATGGGATCGATGTTGCTGCCTCAACCGGAATCCACGATAGTCATGCTATCATTAAGCAAATCCTGGCAGGAGCATCAGCAGTTCAGGTTTGTTCAACCCTTTATAAAAACGGGATTGAACAACTGCCAGAACTGGTTTCCGGTGTTGAAGAGTGGATGGATGAGCATAATTACCGGAAAATAGAAGATTTCAAAGGTATCCTTAGCTATGAGAAGATATCTGATCCATTAACCTACGAACGATCACAATTTATGAAATACTTTTCAGGTTATCACTGATTTTGTATTTTAAAAAAAAGTGTTAATTTTACTTTGATTATTAATAAGATCATTGAAGAACAATATTTTAAACTGATGCCATTATGAATGTTAAATTTCTTACATCGACAAGAATAAAAGGACTGGTATTTGTTTCAGTTGCAGCCTTTTTTATTGGATGCGGATCGGGAGGTGATAAAGAGAAGGCTCCTGAGATTACAATTGATATGGATGAGATTAACCAGGAGCTTTTTGATAATATATCCGATGCTAAGCAGATTTTTTACTCCCTTCCCTCACCACTGGAAACAGCTATGCTGGTCCGGTCCGCAGGTGCAGAGTATGATGCTGAAATCTTAAATTCAGTAGATAATGCCGGGAATTATACCGGCCAGAAAAAGATGGCCCTTAACCTCGGAATTTATACGTGTGACCTCAGTTTTGCAAGCCTGTATGATCAAACACAAGCTTCTATCAGTTACATGAATGCAGCAAAACAGATGGCTGACGGGTTGGGTATTCTTGATGCCATCAGTGACGAAACCATCGAGAGGCTGGAAGAGAATGTAAACAACCGGGAAGTACTTCTGGATATTGTTTCTGAAACCTTTATGAATTCAAGCTCCGATCTTGAGGAGACTGGAAGACCTGCTGTTGCTGCAATTGTGCTTGTCGGTGGTTGGATGGAAGGACTTTACATCGCTACAGAACTGGTTAATAAAGGAACCTTTGAGGGAAACAAGCTGGTGGAGAGGATTACAGATCAAAAATTATCCATCGATATCGTAATGAAATTGTTGGAAGAAAATAAGGACAATGCCGATGTGGCCGGAGTCCTGGCTGAAGTGCAGGAATTAAAAACCATTTTTGATAAGGTTGTGATTAAAACCTCATCCATTGAACCGGAGCTCGACCCGGAAACAAATGTGACTACATTGAAGTCGGAAAGCACTGACAACATGACACCAGAAACCTTTGCTGAACTCAGTGCAAAAGTGAAATCATTGAGAAATTCATACATTTTATAAATAACCGACGTTATGAAACGATATTTTCAATTATTCTTAATACCCGCTTTACTAATCTCTGTCCCTCTACTCAGTAATGCTCAATGCAAGGGTTTTGCTAAGAAGATCTGCAAAATGGAACTGCTTCCTGACTACACACATGATGGGAACTACCATGCTGCTGTTCTTACAGAAGGTGAAGAAGCAGAGTTATATAAAACCTTCTACTCCGACCAGGAGTACCGCATCGGTATTTGTGGATCTGAAAACATGGGAGATATTGAGTTTACAATCTATGATGCCAGTAAAAATGTTCTTTATGTAAACAAAAACAACGATTATAGTCGTGTCTGGGATTTCAAATTGCAGACTTCACAGCAGTTAAAGATCTCTGTTAGAGTACCACCCAATCCGGACAATGCTGCAGAACCTCAGCAGGGTTGTGTGGCAATCATGTTTGGCTTCAAAGCAAAATAGAATCCTGAACAACAACGTATAACCTGTGATCCTGTCACAGGTTTTTTTTATCCTTTTGCTCTATCTTTTTACGAAGGTACCTGCCCGTATAGGATGATTCGCATCGGATCAGATCTTCCGGTAAACCTTCGAAAACTATTGATCCTCCCTTTTCACCCCCTTCCGGGCCAAGATCAATAATCCAGTCTGCCGATTTGATCACTTCGAGGTTGTGTTCAACAATGAGTATTGAGTTACCATTCTCGATCAGGGCATTGAACGCGGAGAGAAGTTTGTTGATATCATGGAAATGCAAACCGGTGGTGGGTTCATCAAAGATAAACAGTTTTGGTTTGTGGTTGTTCTCCTTGCTTAAGAAGGAAGCCAGTTTTACGCGCTGGCTCTCTCCTCCACTCAAAGTACTGGAGGATTGTCCCAGCTTGATGTATCCAAGACCAACATCAGCCAGCGGTTTCAGTTTCTCAACAATTCGTTTTTCAGGATTCTCATGCGGCGAACTGAAAAATTCGATCGCTTCATTAACCGTCAGTTCAAGAATATCAAAAATATTTTTCCCTTTGTATTTCACCGCAAGGATATCTTGCTTGAACTTCATCCCGTTACAGCTTTCACATACCAGTTCAACATCAGCCATGAACTGCATCTCTACCCTGATGATCCCTTCTCCCTGACACTCCTCACAACGGCCCCCATCGATATTGAAAGAAAAATGAGCAGCTTTGTACCGGTTGTATTGTGAGAGCGGTTGAGCAGCAAATAATCGGCGGATCTCGTCAAAAGCCTTCAAGTAGGTAACCGGATTGGACCGGCTCGATTTACCAATCGGATGTTGATCGACCAACTCTACCTGGGTCAACACATGAAGGTCTCCTTCAAGTAAATCAAAATGTCCGGTACGGTCACTATTCCCATTAAAATGCTTGCTGAGGGCAGGATAGAGAATGCCGTTCACAAGGGAGGATTTACCCGATCCACTGACCCCCGTGATCACAGTGATTGTGTTCAGCGGTATGTTTACATCAATCCCTTTCAAATTGTTCTCCCGTGCTCCCCGGATTACGATATAATTATTCCACTTTCTCCGCATTTCCGGAACAGGAATCCCCTTTTTCCCGGATAAGTAGTCCGCGGTCAGACTGTTTTTCTCCTGCAGGATCATGTAATGATTTCCCTGATATACAATCCTTCCACCCTCCCTTCCAGCTTTTGGTCCAATATCGATCAGTTCATCGGCAGCCTGGATGATCTCTTCATCATGCTCAACCACCAGTATGGTGTTTCCGTACTGCTGCAGCTGCTTAAGCACATGTATAAGCAGCGAAGTATCCCGTGGATGAAGACCAATACTGGGTTCGTCAAGAATGTACAGCGAACCGACCAGGTTGCTCCCCAGTGAAGTAGCAAGGTTTATCCTTTGAGATTCTCCGCCGGAAAGTGTCGATGACAACCTGTTCAGTGTTAAATAACTGAGCCCTACATTGTTAAGAAAGGACAAACGATTCCTTATCTCGGTTAGTAAACGGGATGCAATTTCCGCTTCTTCCGGTGTCAACGAAAGGTTCGTAAAAATAGCAATCAGCTCACTGATGGGCAATTGTACCAGTTCCTGGATCGCCTTTCCACCTACCCTGACATACGAAGATTCCTTGCGCAACCGTGTCCCCTTGCACCCGGGGCAGGTTGTCTTTCCCCTGTATCTTGAAAGCATAACCCTGTACTGGATCTTATATTTCTTCTTTTCCAGGTATTTGAAGAAGGCATTCAATCCCCTGAAATATCGGTTTCCACTCCAAAGTAGCATCTTTTCATCTTCCGTTAATTCATGGTAGGGTTTATGGATCGGGAAATCAAATTTATCGGAATGAAGGATTAACCGGTCTTTCCATTTGCTCATCTTTTCCCCTTTCCAGCATACAATGGCATCCTGGTATATGGAAAGACGCTTATTCGGAATCACCAGGTCTTCATCAATACCAATAATCTTACCGTATCCTTCACATTCCGGACAGGCTCCAACTGGATTATTGAAACTGAACATATGAACGGAAGGCTCTTCAAACTGCATTCCATCACGTTCGAATTTGTTTGAAAATTCCTCAGAAATAACCTTCTTCCCACTGAAAACCCGGACGAAGCAGTACCCCTTGCTAATTCCAAAAGAAGTCTCAACCGAATCGGCAATCCTGCCCATTGAATCTTCATCAAACCGGATTTCAATCCGGTCAATTACTACCAGGACCTCTCTTAATCCCTGCAATACATCGGGTTGTTCGAGTATTTCATCTATTCTGTGAATTTCCCCCTCCGCTTCAACCCGGGTAAATCCCTGTTTTAGCAGGTATTCAAGATCCTCGGAAATGGTACACTCCGCGCGTTCCTGTAACGGAGCAAGAAGGATTGCCCGTGTCCCTTCTTTAAAACGACGAATGAATTCAGTCACATCCGAAACACCATGTCGTTTAACCAGCTTGTTCGAGACGGGAGAGTATGTCTTACCAACCCTTGCAAATAATAGCTTCAGGTAATCATATATTTCCGTTGCAGTACCAACTGTTGACCTTGGATTTCTGGTGTTTACCTTTTGCTCAATAGCAATTGCAGGTGGTAAACCCCTGATGTAATCTACTTCCGGCTTATGCATCCTCCCCAGAAACTGACGAGCGTAAGAGGAGAGGCTTTCAACATACCTGCGCTGCCCTTCTGCGTAAATCGTGTCAAATGCCAGAGACGATTTGCCCGACCCGGATAAACCGGTAATAACAATGAACTTATCCCTCGGTATCTTTAAATCGATGTTCTTCAGATTGTGAACGCAGGCACCCTTGATATCGATGAATTTACCTGCCGGACCTGTAACCCTTGGCATAAAAATTGCGTATATGTATGAAAATTTAACAATAATTAACTAATTTTCAAAAGTAATATTTTTTGAAATAATCCTTTTTTTTGCTTAATTGCATATTGTTTTAACCCTGATTGTCTTACAAAACCCATAGGAGGACTGCTATAGAAAAAGATCTACTCTAGTACAAACCAGAATAGGAGGTAGTTTTGGATCTTTGTAAATTATCCGATTATGAACTTGTAGAGGAGTTCATAAAGGGCAGTCAGACAAGCATTGAGACATTAATTAATCGACACAGAAACAGGGTATACACCTATATCTACCTGATCGTAAAAAATCAGCAACTCGCTGAAGATATCTTTCAGGATACATTCATTAAAGTCGTTCAATCCTTGAAAAGAGGTAAGTATACCGATAACGGGAAATTTCTTTCCTGGGTGATCCGTATTGCTCATAATCTGATCATTGATCATTTCCGGAGGGAAAAACAATTCAATATAACAACCCGGGAAGACTATGAAACCGATGTCTTTAATTCACGGAAATTAGCCTATGGAACAATCGAGGATGAAATGGTCCAAAGCCAGATCATCACGGATGTTCGGGGCCTTATAGATGAATTGCCCGCAGATCAGCGTGAGGTTGTTATGCTCCGGCATTACGGAGGACTTAGTTTCAAGGAGATTGCAGAGCATACTAACGTCAGTATCAATACAGCCCTTGGCAGAATGAGGTATGCATTGATAAATCTGCGCAAATTAATCGGCGAGAAAAAACTTAACCTTACCGTCTCTTGATTTTTCATATTGCCCGGTTAAAAAAACATAGCATACCTGAATACTATTTTTTTTGAGACTTCGTTATCCTGTTGTCCTGATGTCTCAAAAAAATAGTTGCCTATGGGAAACGATTCTACCCCTTCTAACCCGTTTCATGAGTTTGAAGATAAAAACCATTTTGAAAATCTGACTGATCTATTTGGGGATTCATTCTCCGATGTGACCTCCTATTTGAATGACATCCTGTTAGAAGTGGATCAGCGGGTTGTCAATGAATTGTTTGAAAAAATCGCTCTCATGAAATAAATCGGCTTTTTCTTATCGCCGCAGACGGCAAAAAACCGCTGAACAAATCTTTTTTGGAATTACTAAATCCCAACTTCCAGGTTCCAAA
>CAYZVJ010000041.1:23205-25448 GCA_964481765.1 uncultured Rikenellaceae bacterium
ATCAAGGTAAACGATAAAATTGGTAATCCCATTATGATTGGTGTAGTGCTGGTGTGGAAGGTTGATGATACTTACAAGGCTGCTTTCCAGGTGGATGAATATGAACATTTTGTGGTGGTACAGAGTGAGGCGGCTTTACGGAAATTAGCAGGTATTTATTCATATGACAATTTTGAGGATCATGAAGCGGAGGTCACCCTGAGGTCCGGGGGAGAAGAGGTGAATGAGGAGCTGGAGAGGGAAATCCGGGAAAGGCTTGAGATTGCCGGGATTTATGTGATCGAGGCACGGATCAATTACATTGCCTACGCATCAGAGATTGCCGGGGCGATGTTGAGGCGGCAGCAGGCGGCAGCAATTGTTGCAGCACGGTTTAAGATTGTTGAAGGAGCGGTAAGTATGGTTGAAATGGCGCTTGACCAGTTAGCCAGCAAGGATATTATTGATATGGATGAAGAGAAAAAGGCTGCAATGGTCAGCAATCTGATGGTTGTGCTGTGTGGAGATAAGGATCCCAGCCCGATCATCAATACCGGGACATTGCATCAATAGAAAATATGGTAAAAAAGAAAGCATTTATTATCCGTCTGGATCCGGCAAAGTTAGAAGCACTGGAAAAATGGGCTTCTGATGAATTTCGCAGCATGAATGGGCAGATCGAATGGATCCTTGATAGGGCATTGAAACAGGCGGGGAGATACAGGAAGAAAAGCAATTCAGAACGATAATATAATTGAACAAATGAAAAATCCGGCATTCGAAATACGAAATTTCAAATACAGTTGTCCGAAATGTGGAAACAGGCAGTATGAGGTTGATGAATTCAGGGCTACGGGAAGTTTTGCAACAAAATTATTCAACATTCAGAACAAACGGTTTACGACCATTAGTTGCACCCGTTGTTTCTATACAGAGATCTTTAAGACAAAAAGCAGCAAAATGGGTAATGTAGTGGATTTCTTTTTTAACTGAATGGTGTATTCCATTGTTTGCTTCGTTCCAGGGCTTTATTCCATTGTATAATCACCTCATTGAAATCATCCGGGCCAATTTCAGGTTCAAAGATCCTTTCTGCCTGCCACTGTTGCTTCAGATCGTCCATACTCTTCCAGTATCCCATTGCCAAACCTGCCAGGTAGGCAGCACCAAGTGCTGTCGTTTCGGTAATCCGGGGTCGAATCACTTTTTTCTGAATCGCATTCGCCTGTATTTGCATCAGGAGGTTATTCGATGCCGCACCTCCATCCACTCTTAATTCGGTCAGGTTAATCCAGGAATCTTTTGCCATGGTATTGATTACATCCATTGTTTGCAATGCAATGGACTCAAGTGCTGCCCGTGCAAGATGTGCATCGGAAGTACCGCGGGTAATTCCGATAATTGTTCCTGTTGCGTACTGATCCCAGTGTGGAGCACCGAGGCCAACAAAAGCCGGCACAAAATAAACACCTCCGTTATTTGGTACGGACCGGGCCAGAGCTTCAATCTCAGAAGAAGATCGTATGATATGTAATTGATCCCTTAACCACTGAACAGCCGCTCCTGCAACGAAAATACTTCCTTCAAGGGCATAACTGACCTTGTTGTTGATTTTCCAGGCAATGGTAGTCAGTAAATTATGCTGTGAGGCAATGGCTTCCCCTCCGGTATTCATTATAACAAAGCAACCTGTTCCATAGGTATTCTTAGCCATGCCTTTTTCAATACACATTTGCCCAAACAGGGCTGCCTGCTGGTCTCCGGCAATACCGGCAATGGGTATTTCTCCACCCAGCACTTCGTTGCTTACATGACCGAATAGTTCACTGCTCGATCCAACTTCGGGCAATATGCTTGCCGGAATATCAAATAATTTTAAAAGTTCTTCATCCCATCTCAGTGTGTGGATATTGAATAACATGGTTCTGCTGGCATTGCTTACTTCTGTCTTATGGTGCTGACCATTTGTAAGACGCCATACCAGCCAGGTATCCACCGTGCCAAATGCAAGCCTGCCCTTCACGGCTTTTTCTCTTGCACCGGGCACATTATCAAGGATCCATTTTATTTTTGTCGCCGAAAAATAGGCATCGGGCAACAGTCCGGTTTTCTCCTTAATCAGTACATCAACTCCATCTCTTTTCAATTGTTCACAGAATCCTGCTGTTCGCCGATCTTGCCAAACAATGGCATTATAAATTGGCACTCCGGTTTTTTTATCCCATAACAGTGTCGTTTCCCGTTGATTTGTGATTCCTATTGCT
>CAYZVJ010000042.1:0-24601 GCA_964481765.1 uncultured Rikenellaceae bacterium
CTTTTATCACAGCAGGTTCTGCCGGCTCATTAAACCGGTTTTTAACAACGCCTATTTGGGTAAATTGTTGCACAATTGGTTTTCGGTTTCCAGTTTTCACCTGTCTACGCAGGCAGGGTTCTCAGTCTTTCAGTCCCTATGGGACGAACTGTATTCTTTAATTTCACCCTACAGCCATTCCCTGTCAATCCCTTCGGGACGTTTTATTAGTCTATTCTACACAACTCATCCCGAATTTCTTTTTTTACCGAGTACCGAGCAACGAGCAACGAGGACCTGTCCATTTTGTCCTTCCCTCACTGCAGACTGCTGACTGAAGACTGGTGACTTTTCTCCTTCTCTCCCCCACTCACTACTCACTTCTCACCACTTAAACATTACCCTCTGTACTCATCTTCACTCCACCAACTTCATCTCTTCAAGCAGGTGTCCGGCCCCGGCGAATTTATCGATGATAAACAGGGCGAACCGGATATCCAGTGAGATGTTTCTGCACTTTTCAGGATTATACATCAGGTCACTCATAACCCCCTCCCATGCACGGTCAAAATTCACTCCGATCAGGTGTCCTTCTGCATTGATAACCGGGCTTCCGGAGTTACCCCCTGTTGTATGATTGGTAGCAATAAAACAGACATGCATTTTACCATCCTCCCCATACCTACCATAATCCCGGGTACGATAGAGTTCTTTCAGTTTTTCAGGCACATCATAATCGTAAATCTCAGGATTATCCTTCTCTATGATCCCTTCCAGTGTAGAGTAGGGAAGAAAATATGCTGCATCTCTCGGGTAGTATCCTTTTACCTTCCCGTAGGTAACCCGCAGGGTACTGTTTGCATCAGGATAAAACACCTTATCCGGCTGGAATTCCATCTGGGCCTTCACATAGATCCTGTCCAGTTTACGCAGATCTTCATTCAGCTTGTTGTATTCGGGCAGGATCTGCAAAACATGTATTCTGCTTGTTTCCATAAACAACTGGCAGGCAGGATCTTTCAGGATCGTTTTTGCCTTTTTTGCCGTAAAGGCAGCCAGGAAATCAAGCACCAGTTGCTGATCAGCAAAGATTGTTTTCTTATAGAACCAATCGGCATATCCGTTAAAATCACCGGAATACTCCTGGTTAGCCTGTTTAACGCTTTCCGGTTGATATTCCGGGGTTACGTTTTCACAAAAAAGAGCAAGTAATGCCACGAACAGTTTTTGATCCGTCGGTTTATCATAATCGTTAAAGAACCGTTCTGTCTGTGATGTAAGTCTTTCAACTGCGTTACCAATCTCCTCTTCAGAGGCATCCGAATCAACAAGATCTGCAAGCGACACGAACTGACCTGCAAACGAAACGACTTCAATCCCTCTCCGGAAGAATGTTTCGTTGTAGTAATTATCCAGGAAGCTATAACCGGTTAATTGCTCGTATATTTTTTCATACTGGCTCAGGATATCTCCGTATGCTCTTTTTCTCGCCTCATCCGCATCAGCCCATTCCTGGAATGCCTCTTCGAACTTCTTTTTCTTTGCAATGGCATCCAGTTTTTCGAGCCCGTTATTCTCTCCTATCCACCGTTTCCAGGAATTACTGATCCCGGAAGCTTTTGAAGTATACTGGATCCGGATTTTAGGACTTTGGTTCATTGCAGCATCAATGATCTCAATCTTTTTACCCCTGACCTTGATAAATTCCGGATTGATGTACCGGGACAACATTTCAAGGTGAAATGAAGGTTTGTATTCGAAGGTACTGCCGGGGTAGCCGAAGACCATGGTAAAGTCATCTTCCTGGACTCCTTTCAGCGAGATGGGGAAGAATTTTTTCGGTTTATAGGGTACATTTTCAGCGGAATAGGGTGCTGGCATGTTATCTTTTCCGGCATAGATCCTGAACAGTGAAAAGTCACCGGTATGTCTTGGCCACATCCAGTTATCAGTATCGCCGCCAAAACTGCCAATAGTTGCCGGAGGGGCACCCACCAGTCGCACGTCGTAGAATACCTCATTCACAAACAGGAAATACTGGTTCCCCTGGTAAAAGGGTCTGATGTTTGCAGTATAGTGCGTATCGCGGGTTGCCTCTGAAACCAGTTCGCTGCTTGTATTTCGAATCGCCTCCTGCCTTGTTTTCTCATCCATCCCATCATCAAGGACATTCAGGATCTCATCCGTAACATCTTCCATCCGGATCAGGATGGAAACGCGTAAACCGGGATTCGGTAATTCCTCATCCCTGCTCATTGCCCAGAAACCATTTTTCAGGTAATCGTTCTCAACAGTCGAGTGTGCCCGGATGCGGCCTTCTCCGCAATGGTGATTGGTAATGATCAACCCCTCACCCGAGATCAATTCGGCTGTACATCCCCCAAAATTGACCACGGCATCTTTCATGCATGCCTGATTGATGCTGTAAATATCTTCAGCAGTCAGCTTAAACCCGTTCTCCTGCATGATGCTGATATTGTATTTCTCGAGAAGAAGTGGTATCCACATCCCCTCGTCTGCCCTGGCAATAAAAAGGGTGATGGTTACCAGGGTCAATAAACCGGTGATTATTCTTTTTATCATAATACGAACATTAAGGATTAAAAAATTTTCAGTTCCCGATATAGTTTCTGGATGGGAAGTCCCATCACGTTAAAATATGAACCATCGATTTTTTCAATGCCAATATAACCGATCCATTCCTGGATACCATAGGCACCGGCTTTGTCATACGGTTTATACTCCTTCAGGTAGTGATCTATCTCCTCTTCAGCAAGGATGGCAAAATAGACATCGGTAGTTGCATAAAAGGACACCTCTTTGTCCAATGACATGATGCAAACACCGGTAACCACCGTATGCTTGTTCCCCGATAACTTCTTCAGTATCCGGCAGGCATCTTCTCTATCCGTGGGTTTATTCAGGACGCTTCCCTCACACCATACGATAGTATCAGCAGTAATCAGTATGGTATCCTGACTCAGTGTTCCGGAAAATTCTGCTGCTTTTTTTCGTGCCAGGTATACCGGTATCTCTTCGGGTTTCATGTCCGGGGGATATTCCTCGTCCACATCATGGTTCTCCACGATCTCAAAATCAATTCCAAGTTCTCCCAACAGGAAATGACGACGCGGTGATTTTGAGGCGAGAATCACCTTTTTACCTTTGATATTCTCCAGAATTGACAACACCTAAAACCTAACGGAAATGATATAATAAACAACCAATGAATAGAAAATTCCGGCTAACATGATAAACTTCGACAGGTTGCTGGCAAAATGATAATCTGATTTTTTATCTGCTTTTACTATCCGGTATGTCAACAGGATGTATGGTAAAAGCAAGGTTACGCTCATATAGATCAGGGTGATATTATCTCTCAGGTATTTGAAATAGACAAATACCAGTGCTGCAATGGTAATGATATGCAAGCCAGCAACAATCCATTTTGATTTTGGAACACCAAGCACAATGGGCAAGGTTCTTCGACCGTATGCACTATCCCCTTCAAAATCCTCGATATCTTTAATGATCTCCCTCGTCAGGGTTGTAATGAAGGCAAAAAAGGAGAACCCGGCGACCCATGCTACCAATACACTGAGGGATGTATCGTATTGCAATAGCAGATGACCATACGATCTGTTCAGCAGCGGGATCTCAAACAGCACTACAATAAGGGGTACCAGTGCGGTAAGCAGTGCAACGATCAGGTTGCCAATCAGAAACTGCCTTTTATAGGTAGTTGAATAGAACCAGAGTAAACCGGAAACTGTAATAAAAATGATAACCAGGAAGGGCATTTCCACAAAAAAGGAGATATAGACTCCGATACCGATCCCCAGGATGTTCAGTATGATATGACTTGCCATAGCCGAACGCCGGGGAATGACCTTGCCTACGATCACCTTTCCGGGGTTATTGAGCAAATCTGTCTTGGCATCAAAATAGTCATTTATCACATAACCAGCTGCTGTAAGGAACACCGTTGAGAGAACAAGAAGGAAAAAATTGAACTCACTGAATTGCAGCTCAAATGCCGGTAAGCGGATGGCTTCGTTGTTTTGTATGACAGTCAGGTGGCTTAATATGGGATGGATGATACACCATCTCATCATATATTGTGTAAGTGCAACGATAAACAGGTTTTGAATGCGTATGAGCTTTAAAAAGGCGATCATAGCGTTATCGTTTACCAGGAAAAAGCATCAGTATCCATCCATTTATTGTGCAGCCGGAGAACCTGTTCCAGGATATCCCTCACACAACCATCTCCCCCATTATAATTGGAGATGTACTTCGATATCTGTTTGATCTCAACCACTGCATCAGCCGGACAGGTTGGAAAGCCAACGAGCTCCATCACTTCAAAATCCGGAAGGTCATCTCCCATATAGAGCACTCTTGATGGATGAAGATCATATTTTGTGATGAAATCCAGGAAATCCTCTTTCTTATCGTGTGACCGGAGGTAAATATCTGTGATACCCAATCCTTCAAACCGTTTCCTTACCGCATCGGAATTCCCACCGGTGATCACTGCAATGGGATACGATTTCTTAGCTGCAAGCTGAAGAGCATATCCATCTTTTATGTTAATGGTTCGCATGGGTTCTCCCCCCGGGTGCAAGGGCATGATCTGGGAGGACAACACTCCATCAACGTCAAATACAAATGCTTCTACTTTTCTAAGATCCTCTTTAAAATTGCTCATTTACCAGGTTCGTTACTACGGATTCGGAACGATAATGTTTTCAGAAAACAAGCCATCCTATCTGTCATGGGCAAGAGAGTATATACTTCGGCTGAGCAAGTCATATAGTCCACTGATTTCGGGGGAGAAAGATAATAAATCTAAATGCTTTTTAATAACAATTTGATCATTTCTTACCGCAGGTCCCGTTTGCCCTTCACCCGGGTGTATTGTCCTGATTTTACCTGCTGTTTCATGAATGAGTGGTAACAGCAGGTCAAAGGGTATGTTTTTTTTATCAAGGATCAGGGAGGCAAGGTGGTAAAGGTGATTTGTAAAATTACACGCGAAGACAGCAGCAAGATGCAGGTATAGCCGATCGGTGCTGTTGAGTTTTATTACCCTTTCTGAAACCTGTTGGCCAAGGTGCAACAACGTGGTTTCACTCTCTTTGTTATTTCCTTCAACTGCCACAGGAATGTTTTTGAAATCAACAGTCCTGTTTTTTGAAAAGGTTTGCAGTGGGTAAAACACACCATAGTTCTCAGCCTTGCCGCGGAAGATGTTCATTTCCACGCTCCCGGAAGTATGGACCACGAGTTGTGATTTGATGTTGATTTGGTCTGCCAGTTGTGGAATGGCCGAATCGGAAACGGCAAGAATATACAGATCACCCTGGTCTGTGATCTCCGAAACCTGGTCAGTCCAGGAAGAATTCAGGGTTACAGCAATTGCTCTGGCATGAGCAGCTGTTCTGCTATACACCTGGATTATCTGGTATCCGGCATCGAGTAATGCGTTGGATAGTTGACAAGCCACATTACCGGAACCTACCATGACAATCCGTTTACCGGAATATTTATCCATTATGCTAAAAGTTTTCTATGCAAATTAAACGGGCAGTGCATCGATTGGATTAAACGAAGAAAGGGCAATGGTTCAACTTCGCGAAACGTTCTAATCATCTATTTTATACTCAGCAATGCTTTTCATATCAAGAAGGTAGGAAGTCTGGTATGGATTACTGTAACACTGGTAATGGGCTATTCCCGATACAAAAACAAGGTCTCCCTGGTCAAACGTTGCCAGGGTATCGCGAAATTCCTTGGGATTGCATAATACAAACGTTGTATAAAGATTCTCAATAACGAAGGTGGCATAGTCATCTTCAGTCTCATAATAGATCTTTCCCACCTCATTTCTCAACTCAAATGCCTTCTTCCCATCACAGCCACATTCCGGTTCACTGTCACAGGTATTGAGCAGAAGGGCACCTGTAAAAAAAATGATCCCAAAAATCAACGGTTTACATTGTTTCATCACTTTGTCCGTAACAACCACTTAAAGATAGGAAAAAAGCTGTTAAAATACATATCTGTTCTCTTCAATGAGTTTATCAGCAATCCTTCTTCGGGCATCTCTGACATTGACTCCTTCCACGGCAGAATAGTAAGCGATGCCCTTCAACATCAACTCTTTTCCCTTATCATCAGCTAATGAATTCACATTGTCAGCAGCCGCTTTTCGCACCAGGTCAGCCACGTCATACACAAAAACATCGATGATGTCCCTGTAGATCTTTACCGCTTCTTCTCCACGCATTTTCTCCAGTTTCTGAACCCGCAGAACTGCAGATTCTGCAACATAGAGGTTCATGATAATATCGGAGATGTTATTCAGTATCTCCTGTTCAAAAACCAGCTTTCTCTGGAACTTCTCTGATGCATAGTGAATGAGCATCAGGGCTGTTTTTTTGAAATGGCTGATATAGGTTTTTTTCTGTACATAGTAATCGGAAAAAGCTTTTGCTGGTTGGGATGGCAGGGAGGCCAGTCCGTCGACTACTTTTTTTGCCTCACCAAACAGGTCGAATTCTCCTTTCATGGCTCTTTTGAGTATAGTATCGACAGCCAGTATCTTATTGATCTCATTTGTTCCTTCAAAAATCCTGTTGATTCTTGAATCCCTGTATGCACGTTCCACCGGCATTTCAGATGAGTATCCCATTCCTCCGAAGATCTGAACTGCTTCATCAACAATAAAATTCAATGTCTCCGATCCAAAGACTTTCAGTATAGCAGCTTCAATGGCCAGCTGGTTGAATGCGATGATCATGGCTTGATCTTTGACGCCCTCATCGAGGTTCATTTCAACTGCCTGATCGACATTATGGCTTGCCCTGTAAACGGCAGACTCTGTCACAAAAGTTTTTATCACCTGTTCTGCCAGCTTATATTTTATTGCCCCGAATTCCGAGATCAACATTCCGAACTGTTTTCTTTCGTTGGCATATTGAACCGATTGATTAATGGTCAATTTTGCTGCACCCAGTACGTTTCCTCCCAATTTTATCCGCCCCATGTGCAAAATATTGAGTGCAATCCGGAATCCCACTCCACGCGATCCCAGCATGTTCTCCACAGGGACCATACAATCGTTAAAGAAGATTTGCCTGGTTGAAGAGCCCTTAATGCCCATCTTTTTCTCCTCGGGGTTAAATACTATTCCGGGATAATCCCTCTCCACGATAAAGGCACTGAGGACCCTGTCATTGTCGATCTTTGCAAAAACGGTAAACAGATCGGCAAATCCGGCGTTGGTGATCCACATTTTCTGGCCATTCAGAATATAATGCTTTCCATCATCGGAAAGCACAGCTTTTGTTTTCCCTGCATTTGCATCGGAGCCGGCTCCGGGTTCTGTAAGGCAATATGCTCCCACCCATTCTCCGGTTGCCAGTTTTGGCAGGTATTTCTTTTTTTGTTCCTCATTTCCATAATAGAGGATTGGCAGTGATCCTATACCGGTATGGCAGGAATAGGCAACCGCAAAAGAATAGGCTGATCCCATGATCTCACAGGTGATCATCGATGTAACAAATGACTGTCCGAATCCACCATACTCTTCCGGTAATGCTATACCAAGCAATCCCAATTCACCGGCTTTGTCAAGCAAATTTCTCATTAATCCATCTTCTTGATTATCAATTCTATCCAGGTTAGCCATTACTTCTGTATCGAGAAAGTCCTGACAGGTCTCTGCAATCATCTTCTGTTCTTCATCAAACTCTTCCGGGATAAAGATCTCATCGGCTTCGGTTTCTTTTACCATGAATTCACCACCTTTTATGGCCAATATTTTTTCCATTTTTAAATGCGTTTTTTAATATATTTCTGGAATGTTATGTACTGTAATAATTATCTGTAAATATACGATTATCCGTTTTATTACAAATTCAGTGACAGGGCAACCAGTTCTGCAATATCGAGATTCCTGATTTCATCTTCCCTGTTTGCATACTTTAACCCATCGGTAATCATTACCATACAATAGGGACATGCAGTGGCAATGATATCAGCCCCGGTGTTCAGTGCCTCTTCGGTACGTTCGACAAAGACTTCCCGGTCACCTTTTTCAGCCTCTTTAAACATCTGGCCACCTCCTGCTCCACAGCAAAGAGCAAAACTTTTATTCCGGGGCATTTCCACAAATGCAACAGGCATTGTTTCAATGATTTTCCTTGGAGCGTTATATTCTCCGTTTGCACGGCCAAGATAACAGGGATCATGGAATGTCACTATTTTTCCCCTCATTGCCTCGGACTCAAGCGAAAGTTTTCCCGCTTCTATCAATTGGTTTAAAAACCGGGTATGGTGTATAACCTCAAATTTTCCGCCAAAATCAGGATACTCATTTTTAAAGGTATTGTATGCATGCGGATCACAGGTCAGGATCTTTTTCACCTCATAGCCGGTAAGCACCCCGATATTCATCATGGCCTGCATCTGGAACAGCATTTCATTACCGGCTCGCCGTGCAACATCTCCGGTTGAAGACTCTTCTGTTCCCAGCACTGCATAATTGATTCCCAGGTGAGTTAAAATCTTCACAAAAGCTCTTGTCACTTTCTTATACCGGTCATCAAAGGCTCCTGCACTACCAACCCACAACAGGTATTCGGGTATTTGTCCCCCGGCAAACTGTTCGGCCATCAGGGGCACATCAACTTTAATTCCATTCATCTGCAGGTTCTCCGCCCATAACATCCGGTCATCCTGAGAAAGCTGCCATGGAGCGCCATTGTTTTCAATGTTGGAAAAGATCTGGTTCAGTTCGGCCGGACCGGCAGATTCCTCCATCACCAGGTATCTCCGCATATCCACGATCAGCGATGGCTGATTGATATTTATCGGGCATTCCTGCACACATGCATTACAGGTTGTACAGGCCCAAAGCTCCTCCTCTGTAATGTAATCCCTGATCAGGGATTTCTGATCGGTATATTCCTTTCCCATTTTTATCATTCCGGGGCCTTTTTCCTTCATCCTGGTTCTCAGATCCATCATGATTTTCCGGGGAGAGAGTTTCTTGCCGGTAATATTTGCAGGACAAACGGATGTACACCTTCCGCACTGGGTACAGGAAAGTGAATCAAAATAGTTCTTCCAGGTTGCATCTTCAACATCCAGTATACCAAACCGCTCCATCACCTCATCTTCACTACCGGGCATGTCTGTATAGGCAGTTTTCGGATTCATCATTTGCATAACTTCCCCGGTAATCTGCTCCATTGTCTTAAGTTTTCCGACAGGATCCAGGTTGCTGAGGAATACATTTGGAACAGACATAAACACATGAAAGTGCTTTGAATAAGGAAGGTAATTGGCAAAGAAAAAGATACTCAGAATATGAGTCCACCAATTGATCTCGTGTAATGTGAAGAGTGTTTCATTGGAGAGCATTGAAAATCGATCTGCCAGGAATGAACTGACCGGGAAAAGCCCTTCAATCTCATGAGACATTGCGTGGTTATGAGCGATATAGAATGTATTCATTCCAAGCAAGGAGACCATCAGTAAAAGGATCAGAAGCAGGGAAATATTGGCATCGACATGTGACCAGTGTGTCATCTCCATCCCCGTAAACCGTTTAATGTGCATAAATACTCTCCTGATCAGGAATGCAACAATAGCCACAAGGATGACTGCGGCAAACAGATCACCGCAAGCAATGATCACATCATATACAGGTCCCAGCACGCTTACGATTCTCTCCGTTCGTGCCACACCATCGATAATCATTTCAATGCTGCCGAAGAGAATAACGAGGAATCCCCAGAACACCAGGGCATGCATAAGACCGATTACAGGTCTTCTGAAGATCTTGCTCTGTCCGATGGCTACTTTCAAGGTAACCCTTAACCGTTTGCCAAAATCCCGGATGGGAAATGCCGGGCGTGTCAGTTTAAAAAAGGAGATTATTCTACGCGTTGTATAGCCGAATGCAACAAGCGTTACGACCAGTGATAATATGAACAACATCTGTTTAATCATACATCTCTGATTTTAAATCATCATGTAAAATGGAATCTTCATCTGGGAGCGTGAGTTCCGAAAGAATAACCGGGTGCTTGTTCTTTATTGCTGTGATTTCATTTCTTTTACCGCGTTCACCAATTCCGGAAGAATTTTAATTGCATCCCCCAGAATACCATAATCTGCGGCTTCAAATATCGGTGCATCGGGATCGGTGTTTATTGCCACGATGTATTTTGAGGAGCTAACACCCGCCAGGTGTTGTATCGCTCCGGATATTCCTACAGCAATGTATAAATTTGGAGCAATGATTTTCCCTGTTTGCCCGGTATGTTCTTCATGAGGACGCCAACCCTCATCTGAGACCGGTCTGGAACAGGCTAAAGCTCCTCCGAGTGCAGCAGCAAGTTCTTCAAGCGGTCCCCAATTGTCACCCGTTCTCATTCCGCGACCTCCGGAAACAACAATTTCAGCATCGGTAAGGATAATTTTTCCGGTCTGTTTCTGTGTGTCTTTTACCTTTGTTTTGATCTCAGTTTTATCAATTTCCGGGGCAAAAGATTCAATCGATGCCTGATTATCTGTTTCAATCAGTTTAAATGAATTCTGTGCGAGGGTCAGGACCTTTTTATCCGATTTCAACAGGATATTGGCATATGCTTTTCCGGAGAACACCTTTTTGTAAACGGTAAATGGTTCCAGGGAAGAGGGTAGTGCGATCAGGCTCGAACCCAGGGCTGCTTTCAATTTAACCGACAATCTGGGTGCCAACGCTTTCCCTGTATTGTTGTGGGCAAGGAGGATCACGTTAGCCTCCTCCTTTTGTGCAGCCTGGAAAATGATGTTAGTATACACCTGGTTATCCAGGTTTTTAAACTGATCGCCTTCCACTTTCAATACCTTCAGAGCACCATAATTCCCAAGGTTATTCAGTTCACTCTCCTCTACCTTCCCGATTGAGATAACTGATGTGGAAGTGTTCAGCATTTCAGCTATTTTTGATGCATAGGATATCAATTCAAAGGTGAGTTTTTTAAACTTCCCATCCCAGTTTTCTGCATATACTAATACTGCCATGATATTTTTTTTACGTTCCTGATTTTTTATTTTGTTATAGTATTTTTGCCTCGTTCTGCAACAACTCTACAAGTTCTTTTACATTTTCCGCATCAATCATTTTACAGGGTGGTTTTGATTGGGGAAGTTCAAACCCGGAAAACTCGGTCAACGCCTCCGCATCTGTCGGTTCAACCACTTCAAGCGGTTTTTTACGCGCCATCATGATGCCACGCATTGCCGGAATCCTTGGTTCCTTGGTTATTCCCTTTTGTACAATTGCCACGA
This sequence comes from uncultured Rikenellaceae bacterium, assembly GCA_964481765.1. GTDB lineage: Bacteria > Bacteroidota > Bacteroidia > Bacteroidales > VadinHA17. Next base: position 11,329 of record CAYZVJ010000042.1, read on the forward strand.
GTGGAGTTTCCACCTGGACAATCTCTTTTCCCCCATCAATATCCCGGGTAATCTCAAGATCATTGCCGGTGATGGTAAGACAAGAAACAGCCGATACAGAAGGATAATCGAGAAATTCCGCAAGCATTCCTCCAACAGCAAACCCGTTATAGTCGCTGGATTCAATGCCACAGAGGATAATATCAAAATCGTTCCTCTTAAACTGCTCTGCCAGCTGTGCTGCCACGACATATGCATCGGTCGGTTCAACATTAATGCGAATGGCATTATCCGCTCCGATAGCCAGTGCTTTTCTTATGGTTGGTTCAGCGTCCATAAGTCCGACTGTAATTACGGTAACGGTATCCACAGGATTACCACTGTCCTCTTTCAACTCAATAGCCCTTGTCAGAGCCAGTTCGTCCCATGGATTAATGATCCACTGTACACCTGTTCTGTCAAACGCAGTGTTATTGTTTGAAAACTTAACTTTGGTTGTGGTATCGGGGACATTCCCCAGGCAAACTGCTAACTTCATGTTGATATTTTTAACTGTATTGCGTTTTACATAAGTGAGTTCCGGTTGAGGTTGACAAATATATAAAAATTCTGTATTAATATCATGGGAGAGCATAATTAGAACATTCAGAAACCATTATACAACACCAGCAAAACAGGAAAGCATATGAAACCAGTGGATGGTTATAAAAAGTAGCCTAAAATCATTTTGTTATAAGAAATTATTTTTATGTTTAACGATTAATAGGATTTCCCTGGTTCTTCTGAGAAAATGAAGTGGAACGGTCCGGGATTATAAAACCAAACTTTTAACCAACATGCCATTAGCCAAATGATGACGCAGCCGAAAAACGAAAAGGTTCGTGTAATTAAAGATTTCGATAAGTTAGATAAAGATATCCAGGAACAGATAAAGTTGGTTTATCCCAACGGTTTCAGCCAGAACCTGATCACCTTTACTAATAAAGAAGGGAAGCTGGTCACTGCTCTTCCATTCGAGACCGATGAAAAATATTATCTGATCAGGATGACAAATGTCCAGGCTCAGCAGATCATTACAGAGGATGAGGATTATGACGATGATGGAGTTTTAAAGGTGGATTCCCGGGAGGAGTATGAAGATAAATATGCTGATCTGGATTACCTGTCAGATCAACACCCGGATGATGAAGATGATGATTAATCCGGATTAGTTATGAGGTTTAATATCAAATCGTTGGGACCAGGGCTCCTCTGGGCTGGTGCTGCCATCGGTGTTTCCCATCTTGTTCAATCATCCCGGGCTGGTGCAATTTATGGATTTGACCTGGTAGGGATTATTCTGCTGATCAATCTGTTTAAATATCCGTTTTTCGAATTCGGACCCCGGTATGCTGCCTCAACCGGGGAAAGTCTTTTACAGGGGTATAACAGGCTGGGAAAGTGGGGATTGGTCCTCTATGTTTTGTTAACTCTGGGTACGATGTTTACCTTACAGGCAGCTATCACTGCTGTGACTGCAGGTATTTTTTCAAATGTTTTTTCCGGTTCGTTCACCCCTTTTACCTGGGCTCTAATCATCCTGATTACGGGGATCCTGATCATAACGGTGGGGAAATTTTCGTTTCTGGATAAGATCATTAAATTCATCATCAGTCTGCTGGCAATTTCCACCCTGGTGGCTGTTGTTTCAGCCATTACAAAGGGATTTAATCCCGATCCTGAGTACACACGATCATTTGAATGGAATTTTACAGACATTGCTTTGCTTATTGCTTTTGCAGGGTGGATGCCTTCGGCAATTGACATTTCTGTCTGGCATTCCCTCTGGACGATAGCGAAGAAAAAAGAGACGGGATACACACCGAAACTGAGGGAATCCCTTTTCGATTTCAACGTGGGATACATTGGAACGGCTCTCTTATCGATCGGTTTTCTCTCACTTGGAGCACTGGTAATGTATGGAAGCGGGAATCAGTTTTCGGATAACGGGACCCAATTTGCAGGTCAGTTAATTAACCTCTTTACTTCCAACCTGGGAAGCTGGGCTTATATCCTGATAGCCATTGCGGCATTAACAACCATGTCGAGTACAACCCTAACCTGCCTGGATGCTTATCCGCGAGTATTGAAACCAACCACAGAACTGCTTTTCCCGAAGATCACTTCCCGGAAAGAATGGAACTGGCTCTCCTGGATGTGGCTTGGGATCTTGTTTATCGGGACGATCGTAATTTTGAAATTCTTTATTACGGCAATGAGTTTCCTGGTTGATCTTGCCACAACACTCTCCTTTCTAACGGCACCCGTATTGGGATACATGAACTACAAGGTGGTTACCGGAAGCAACGTAAAGCAGGAAGACCGGCCAAAACTATGGTTGAGGATATTGACGTGGGCTGGACTTGTTGTTCTATCCGGCTTCGGGATATACTATATCATCTGGAAATTCTTCATCCTTTAATGACAGCACAAGACCCATCAGGCCTGTGCAGTTGGACCTCCGAAATTCATAGGGATCACCGGTGAACCTGAACTTTTTATGTTTTTAATGGTTCCGTGCACAGACTCAAATTTTTTCAGGTTGTCCTGCAGTGCCAGAAGCAGTCTTTTGGCATGCTCCGGTGTAAGGATAATTCTCGATTTAACACGAGCTTTAGGTACACCGGGCATAACACGAACGAAATCAATCACGAACTCAGAGGATGAGTGAGTGATAACAGCCAGGTTGGAATAGAGTCCCTGTGCGATCTCCTCATCCAGTTCGATGTTGATCTGGTTTTTGTTTTTCTTCTCATCCATATTTTATTCATTTTGTTCTTCTTCGATCACCTTGATTTCTGTCTCTCTGGCACCGATCAGGCTTTCATATTCCTCCATCGACCCGACCACCAGTTTATTGTATTCCCGGGCTCCTGTCCCTGCCGGTATCAGGTGACCAACAATTACATTTTCTTTTAACCCTTCCAGTTCATCAACTTTACCAAAGATTGCCGCTTCGTTAAGCACTTTGGTTGTTTCCTGGAATGATGCAGCGGAAATAAAACTCTTGGTTTGCAGGGCAGCTTTAGTAATTCCCTGCAGTATCTGGCTTGAAGTGGCAGGTACCGCATCTCTTGCTTCAACCAGTTTCAGGTCTTTTCTTTTCAGAATGGAATTTTCGTCACGTAATTTTCTTGCCGTAATGATCTGACCTGATTTAATGGTAACTGAATCACCCGAATCAACGACCACTTTTTTGTCATAGATCCAGTCATTCTCATCCATGAATTCCCATTTATCCGCGACCTGTTTTTCGAGGAAATTTGTATCTCCCGGATCGATGATTTCGACTTTTCTCATCATCTGACGAACAATGATTTCGAAATGCTTATCGTTGATTTTCACTCCCTGCAGGCGATACACTTCCTGAACCTCGTTTACAATATACTCCTGAACCTCTGTTGGTCCCTTAATTGCCAGGATATCGGCAGGAGTTATTGCACCATCGGACAGTGGAGTACCTGCTCTCACATAGTCATTCTCCTGTACCAGGATTTGTTTTGAAAGGGGAACCAAGTATTTTTTCACCTCTTCTGTACGGGATTTAATGATAATTTCGCGATTTCCCCGTTTTATTTTTCCGAAGTTCACTTCCCCATCAATTTCAGAAACGACAGCTGGGTTCGAAGGATTCCTTGCTTCAAACAGTTCGGTTACCCGTGGCAAGCCACCGGTTATATCGCCTGATTTTCCAACGGCTCTTGGTATCTTGACCAGGATATCACCCATATTTACCTTATCCCCTTCATTCACAGCGATATGTGCACCAACAGGCAGGTTGTACGATTTCAGCACCTCTTTCTTTTTCCCTAGAATCTTTACAATGGGATTCTTGGTTTTGTCCCGGGTTTCGATGATCACTTTTTCTCTGAAGCCGGTCTGTTCATCCGATTCTTCCCGGAAAGTAATACCATCTTCAACATGTTCAAAAGTGATTGTTCCGGACGATTCTGAGATGATCACTGCATTATAGGGGTCCCATTCACAGATCAGGTTACTCTTTTTAACAATATCTCCATCCTTCACGTACAGTTTTGAACCATAGGGAACATTGTGGGTTGCTAACTGGATATTTGTATTCTTATCGATGATTCTCATTTCCGCTAACCGTCCGATCACGATATTCATCTTCCTCCCCTCTTCATCCTGTCTTTCGACACTTCTAAGTTCCTCAATCTCAATTCTCCCATCGTATTTTGCAACAACACTCGAGTCGGTGGTAATGTTTGAAGCGGTACCTCCCACGTGAAAAGTCCGAAGGGTCAGCTGTGTTCCCGGTTCGCCGATCGATTGGGCTGCAATGACGCCTACTGCTTCTCCTTTCTGCACCATTCTTCCTGTGGCGAGGCTTCTGCCATAGCATTTTGCACAGACCCCCCTTGTTGATTCACAGGTTAAAACAGAACGGATCTCAACCTGTTCCAGCGGAGATTCATCGATTATTCTGGAAATCGATTCGGTCAATTCTTCACCTGCAGAAACAATCAATTCTCCGGATAAGGGGTGATAGATATCATGAACTGTTGTTCTACCCAGAATCCGTTCATACAACGATTCCACCACCTCTTCATTGTTCTTAATGGCTGTTGCCAGCAGGCCCCTGAGGGTTCCACAATCTTCCTCCGTGATAATGACATCCTGCGACACATCCACCAACCGTCGGGTAAGGTAACCGGCATCGGCGGTTTTAAGTGCTGTATCTGCAAGTCCTTTTCTGGCACCGTGTGTGGAGATAAAGTACTCAAGTACGGACAGTCCCTCTTTGAAATTGGATAAAATGGGGTTCTCAATGATCTCCGAACCGGTTGATCCGGACTTCTGCGGTTTGGCCATCAATCCTCTCATTCCGGACAATTGCCTGATCTGCTCTTTGGATCCCCTGGCTCCGGAATCAAGCATCATGTATACCGGATTAAATCCCTGCTTATCAGATGATAACTGTTTCATCAGGGATTGAGTAAGTTTCGCATTGGTATGGGTCCAGATATCGATAATCTGATTATACCGTTCATTGTTTGTAATGAAACCCATGTTATAATTGTTCACAACATCTTCGACGTGTTCATATCCTTCATCCACAAATGCAATTTTCTCGTTCGGTACAATCACATCATCCAGGTTAAATGAAAGTCCACCTTTGAATGCCGTGGTATAACCCAGGTTTTTAATATCATCCAGGAACCGGGCTGTTGCTGCTGTACCGGTTTTTTTCAATACATCCCCGATAATATCACGCAATGATTTTTTTGTCAGCAGGTCATTAATAAAGCCAACTTTTTCAGGAACAAACTGATTAAATATTACCCGTCCAACGGTAGTTTCAATGAGTTTCTTCACCGGTTCCCCATTTTCATAATCCGTTACCTTCACTTTGATGATGGCATGCAGATCCACTTTTCCTTCATTGTAGGCAATGTTTACCTCTTCCGGCGAGTAGAAAGTCAGGCTTTCGCCTCTGACCTTTTCATCTTCCGTACTTCTTTTGGCCTTGGTGATGTAATATAGTCCAAGAACCATATCCTGTGAAGGAACTGTAATTGGAGCCCCGTTGGCGGGGTTCAGGATATTATGGGAAGCCAGCATCAGAATTTGTGCTTCAAGGATAGCTGCGTTCCCAAGGGGGAGGTGGACAGCCATCTGGTCTCCGTCAAAGTCGGCATTAAAGGCTGTACAAACCAACGGATGCAACTGGATTGCTTTTCCTTCTATCAGTTTAGGTTGAAAGGCCTGAATTCCCAACCGGTGGAGTGTTGGTGCACGGTTGAGCAATACCGGGTGGCCTTTCAGCACGTTTTCAAGGATATCCCACACTACCGGGTCCTTGCGGTCAACGATCTTTTTTGCTGATTTAACGGTTTTTACAATTCCGCGTTCGATGAGTTTCCGGATGATAAACGGTTTATACAATTCCGCAGCCATATCTTTGGGCAATCCACATTCATGCAGCTGCAGTTCCGGTCCGACCACGATTACCGAGCGTGCGGAATAATCAACACGTTTACCCAGCAGGTTCTGGCGGAATCTTCCCTGTTTTCCTTTCAGGCTATCGCTCAATGATTTCAACGGCCTGTTTGCATCCGTTTTCACTGCATTGGCTTTTCTGGAATTGTCAAAAAGGGAATCAACGGCTTCCTGAAGCATCCGTTTTTCATTTCTCAGGATCACTTCGGGTGCTTTGATTTCAATCAATCGTTTCAGCCGATTATTCCGGATAATAACACGCCTGTACAGGTCATTCAGGTCGGATGTGGCAAACCGGCCACCATCAAGGGGAACCAATGGTCGCAATTCCGGCGGTATAACCGGAACAACTTTGACGATCATCCATTCCGGGCGGTTTACTTTCTTTGATACACGGAAGGCTTCAACCACCTGTAATCGTTTCAATGCCTCATTTTTCCTCTGCTGCGAGGTCTCATTATTGGCTTTATGCCTGAGCGTATACGAGAGGTCATCCAGATCCAACCGGGAGAGCAAATGATGGAGGGCTTCGGCACCCATATCTGCGATAAACTTGTCCGGATCGGAATCCTCCAGGTATTGATTCTCTTTGGGCAGGGATTCAATAATTTCAAGGTACTCCTCTTCGGTCAGAAAATCGAGGTACTTAATTCCATCCGCTTCCTTTATACCGGGATTGATGACCACATATCGCTCGTAATAGATAATGGAATCCAGTTTTTTAGTAGGCAATCCTAACAGGTACCCGATTTTATTGGGCAGCGATTTGAAATACCAGATATGAGCAACGGGAACAACCAGGGAAATGTGTCCCATTCTCTCTCTCCGCACTTTCTTTTCTGTAACCTCCACGCCACATCGGTCACATACGATTCCCTTGTACCGGATCCGTTTGTATTTCCCGCAATGGCATTCATAATCCTTTACGGGGCCAAAGATCCTTTCACAAAACAGGCCATCCCGTTCGGGTTTGTAGGTCCGGTAGTTGATGGTTTCAGGTTTAAGCACCTCACCGCTGGAACGTTCAAGAATCTCTTCCGGGGATGCCAGACCAATTGAGATTTTTGTAAAACTGCTCTTTACTTTTTGATCTCTTCTGAAAGACATATGCTATATTATTAAGATTTCAATGACTACACTGATGGACCATTTCATACTGATCCAAACACAGCTGACTATGCTAATCAAGATTCATACTGAGGCCCAGTCCACGCAATTCATGCAACAGGACATTCAGGGACTCAGGAATCCCGGGAACGGGCATGGGTTCTCCCTTAACTATTGATTCATAAGCTTTTGCCCTTCCAATGACATCATCCGATTTTACCGTCAGGATCTCCTGCAGGATATGAGATGCTCCGAATGCTTCAATGGCCCATACTTCCATTTCCCCAAAACGCTGTCCGCCAAACTGGGCTTTTCCTCCCAGGGGTTGTTGTGTAATGAGTGAATAGGGTCCGATTGACCTGGCATGCATCTTATCATCGACCATATGACCCAGTTTCAGCATATAGATCACACCAACGGTTGCCGGTTGGTCAAATCGCTCGCCTGTACCCCCATCATATAAATAGGTTTTTCCATAGGGTGGCAATCCTGCTTTTTCCGTATATTCCGTAATCTGATCAAGAGAAGCACCGTCGAAAATGGGTGTTGAAAAGTGGAGTCCGAGCTTTTTACCAGCCCAGCCCAGTACCGTTTCATATATCTGGCCAAGGTTCATTCTGGAAGGAACCCCCAATGGATTAAGTACGATATCCACCGGTGTGCCATCAGCCAGGAACGGCATATCTTCCTGACGTACAATTTTTGCAACAATCCCTTTGTTCCCATGCCGACCGGCCATTTTATCACCGACCTTTATCTTTCTCTTTTTGGCAATGTATACCTTTGCCAGCCGGATAATCCCGGCAGGCAGCTCATCGCCAATGGAGATATTGTATTTCTTCCTTTTGTATTCCCCATCGATCTCCTTGTATTTGATCAGGTAGTTGTGAAGCAATAACTTAATTGTTTCGTTTTTCTTCTTATCGGTCGTCCATTTTGACGGATTTACATTTAAATAATCGATCCCCTGGAGCTGCTTGAGCGTAAATTTGGTACCCTTGGGAATCACATCGGCATTCAAGAAATCCTTAACTCCCTGCGAGGTTTTTCCATTCACCAGGATAAAGAGTTTATCGACAAGCTTATTGTTCAACTCCTCCACGTTTTTCCTGAAATCGTTTTCTATTTTGTCCAGGATGGGTTTCTCAACCGATTTCGACTTTCTGTCTTTTATGGAACGTGAAAACAGTTTCTTATTAATCACAACACCTTCCAGGGAGGGGCCGGCTTTTAAGGAAGCATCTTTCACATCTCCAGCTTTATCACCAAAAATAGCACGCAGCAACTTCTCTTCCGGTGAAGGGTCCGATTCACCTTTCGGTGTGATCTTACCAATGAGGATATCTCCCGGAACAACATGAGCACCAATCCGGATCAGTCCGTTCTCATCGAGGTTCCTGGTTGCTTCCTCACTTACATTGGGAATATCGGATGTCAGTTCCTCAAGTCCTCTTTTGGTATCGCGGACCTCAAGCAGGTATTCATCAATGTGAACAGAGGTAAAGATATCTTCCCTGACCACATTCTCAGAAATAACAATTGCATCCTCAAAGTTGTATCCTTTCCATGGCATAAATGCCACCATCAGGTTTCGTCCCAGTGAGAGTTCACCATTTTGTGTACCATACCCTTCGGTAAGAATTTCTCCTTTTTTAACCTTCTGGCCTTTGATTACAATGGGAACCAGGTTAATGCAGGTATTCTGGTTTGTCTTTTTATATTTTGGCAAATGGTAGGTTTTAACATCCTCATCAAAGCTGACAAATTTTTCTTCATCGGATCTCGTGTACCGGACAACTACTTGATTTGCATCGACGTATTCGATGATACCGTCTTCTTCCGCGGCAAACAGGATTCTTGAATCCTTCACCATTGTACTTTCCAGTCCGGTTCCAATAATGGGAGCTTCCGGTTTGACCAGTGGTACAGCCTGCCGCATCATATTTGATCCCATGAGAGCACGGTTTGCATCATCGTGTTCAAGGAAAGGGATCAGGGAAGCTGCAATGGATGCGATCTGGTTTGGAGCCACGTCCATCAGGTCAACCTTATTTGCATCGGCTAGTGGAAAGTCACCTTCATATCGTGCTTTCACCTTGGGATTGATAAAGCTACCTATGTCATCCAGCGGGGCATTTGCCTGAGCAATGACCTTTTCTTCTTCCTCTTCTGCGCTTAGAAACACCACACCCTCGGTTTTTCCCATATTAACCTTGCCCTCTTCGACTTTTCGGTATGGAGTTTCGATAAATCCCAGGTCATTGATCTTGGCATACACACAGAGTGAGGATATCAGTCCGATATTCGGACCTTCCGGAGTTTCAATGGGACACAACCGTCCATAGTGGGTGTAATGAACGTCTCTCACTTCAAAACCAGCTCTCTCTCTGGAGAGTCCTCCGGGTCCCAGAGCCGACATCCTTCGTTTGTGGGTCATCTCAGCCAGCGGGTTTGTCTGGTCCATAAACTGCGATAACTGGTTTGTTCCGAAGAAGGAATTGATCACGGATGAGAGGGTCTTGGAGTTGATCAGGTCAACGGGTGTGAATACCTCATTATCACGCACATTCATGCGTTCCCTGATGGTCCTTGCCATCCTGGCAAGTCCCACACCGAATTGATTGTAGAGCTGTTCACCAACGGTACGCACCCGGCGATTACTCAGGTGGTCTATATCATCAACATCCGTTTTTGAATTGATCAGCTCGATCAGGTACTTGATAATTTCTATGATATCCTCTTTTGTCAGGACTTTCACATCCATGGTGGTTTCGAGTCCCAGTTTCTTATTGATCCTGTACCGGCCCACTTCGCCAAGATCATATCGTTTATCGGAAAAGAAGAGTTTTTCAATAACATCCCGGGCGGTGGCATCGTCGGGTGGTTCGGAGTTTCTGAGCTGCCTGTAAATGTGTAGAACGGCTTCTTTTTCCGAGTTACAGGGATCTTTTTGAAGTGTATTCAGAATGATGGCATAATCAGCCAGGCTCTGGTCTTCATTATGCAACAGGATGGTTTTGGCTCCCGAATCAAGGATCTGATCAACATGCTCTGGTTCAATCACTGTCTCACGATCAATGATCACCTCATTTCTTTCAATAGAGACCACCTCTCCGGTATCTTCATCAACAAAGTCCTCGATCCAGGTTTTCAGAACCCTTGCAGCCAGTTTTCTACCCACGATTTTTTTCAATCCTGCTTTCGTAACCTTAAACTCATCGGCAAGGTTAAATATTTCAAGGATCTCCTTATCGCTTTCATACCCGATGGCACGTAAGAGGGTTGTTACCGGTAACTTTTTCTTACGGTCGATATAGGCATACATCACGTTGTTAATATCCGTAGCAAACTCAATCCATGATCCTTTGAACGGGATAATGCGTGCTGAATACAATTTCGTTCCATTGGCATGGAGGCTTTGTCCGAAGAAGACACCCGGCGACCTGTGCAATTGGGATACGACTACCCGTTCGGCACCATTGATCACAAATGTTCCTCTCTCCGTCATGTAGGGAATAGTACCCAGGTATACATCCTGAACAACCGTGTCAAAATCTTCATGATCCGGATCCGTACAGTAGAGTTTCAGTTTTGCTTTCAGGGGTACGCTGTAGGTTAAACCCCGTTCGATGCATTCGTCGATGGTATATCGTGGAGGATCAATCGAATAATCCAGGAACTCGAGGATAAAATTATTCCGTGTATCGGAGATGGGAAAATTCTCATTGAACACCCGGTAAAGATTTTCCTTTTTTCGGTTATCCGCTGTGGTTTCCATCTGGAAGAATTCCCGGAAAGATTTAAGTTGAACCTCCAGGAAATCAGGATATTCTAATTGATTTACGGTTGATGAAAAGCTTATTCTCTGAATAGTTTTTGAGGACATATCTGTGGAATTAAGTGAACCCTTATCTATAACGACAAAAAGGCTTAGAATCCCGTTAAGGAGATCCTAAACCTGGAGTACCTGTATGTAAGGCAATAATTATTTAAGTTCAACTTCGGCTCCTGCTTCTTCTAATTGATTTTTAATTGATTCGGCTTCTTCTTTGGATACACCTTCCCGGATGGGGCCAGGTGCAGAATCAACCACAGCTTTAGCTTCTTTCAATCCAAGGCCGGTAAGTTCTTTTACCAACTTAACAATTTGGAGTTTGGCACCACCGGGAGCTTTCAGGATAACATCGAACGCTGATTTCTCGGCTTCGGCACCTGCTTCACCGGCACCTGCTGCAGGTCCTGCAACAGCTACTGCAGCCGCAGCCGGTTCAATTCCATATTCATCCTTCAGGATATCGGATAGTTCATTAACCTCCTTTACCGTTAAGTTAACCAATTCTTCTGCCAACTTTTTTAAATCTGCCATTTTCTTCTATTTTACAATGATTATTACTTTTTTTTTATTCTTTTTTATCAGAGAGTGTTCTTAGAACACCCGTTAACACGTTACTGCCCGACTGCAATGCAGAAAGGACATTTCTCATTGGAGATTGCAGTAAGAGGATCAGATCACCGAGCAATTCCTCTTTGGATTTTATCTCAGTGAGTGCATCCAGGTATTGATCTCCAACGTAAATTGACTCTTCGACATACGCTGCTTTCAGAACAGGTTTATTATGCTCTTTCCTGAACTCTTTGATCAGTTTTGCCGGGATATTACCTGTATCGGAAAACATGATCGATGTAGAGTCCTTACAGACAGCATACAGATCTCCAAAATCACCTTCCGAATTTTCGAGAGCCCTTTTCAACAGGGTATTTTTCACCACGATCAGTCTAATATCTTTCTCAAAACATTTCCTGCGCAGTGAACTTGTATCGGAGGCATTCAATTCGGAGATATCGGCCAGATAAAAATGATTTGACTCATTTATCTGTTTTTTCAGGTTTTCAATAATGGTATTTTTATCTTCCCTTTTCATAGCTTACATAGTAAAACATTTAGTCATCGAAGGCTTTTGTATCCACCTTCACGCCCGGGCTCATTGTACTTGAAAGATAAAGGCTCCTGATGTAAGTACCTTTTGCCGCAGCCGGTTTCAGCTTCACGATGGTATTGATAAGCTCACGTGCATTATCCGCAAGCTTACCGGATTCGAAGGACACCATACCGATTCGCGAATGAATGATTCCGTATTTATCCACTTTAAAATCAATCTTTCCCTGTTTCACTTCTTCCACAGCTTTACCGATATCCATTGTCACCGTTCCACTCTTGGGATTAGGCATCAGTCCTCTTGGTCCCAACACTTTACCCAGTTGTCCTACTTTTCCCATTACCGGAGGCATGGTGATGATAACGTCCACGTCGGTCCATCCCTTTTTGATCTTTTCGATATAATCATCGAGTCCGACATGATCTGCCCCGGCTTTTTTTGCTTCATCCTCTTTATCGGGTGTACATAAAACCAGCACCCGGGTCTCTTTCCCGGTTCCATGGGGCAGGGTAACTGTACCGCGTACCATTTGATTCGATTTCCTCGGATCGATTCCAAGTCTGACATCAATATCCACTGAGGCATCAAACCGTGTGGCAGTAATCTCTTTCACCAAAGCGGCTGCTTCAGTTAATTTATAAAGCTTCCCTTCTTCGATTTTTTCAAGAGCTGCCTTTTTGTTTTTTGTACGTTTAATCATTTTCTTACCTGTCCATTGTTATTACTGTTCGGGAAATTTCCCTTTCACGGTGATTCCCATACTCCTGGCAGTTCCGGCAACCATTTTCATTGCGGACTCTACTGTAAATGCATTCAGATCGATCATTTTGTCCTGTGCAATCGTCTTAATCTGGTCCCATGATACAGACCCCACCTTATCACGGTTGGGTTCGGATGACCCGGATTTGATTTTTGCAACCTCCAGCAGCTGAACAGCCACAGGAGGGGTTTTGGTGACAAATTCAAATGATTTATCAGCATAGACCGTAATGACTACTGGAATCAGTTTTCCGGCTTTTTCCTGGGTTCTGGAATTGAACTGCTTACAAAATTCCATGATATTTACACCTTTCGCTCCCAGAGCAGGACCAACCGGAGGAGAGGGATTTGCAGCACCGCCACGAATCTGTAACTTGATTAATCCGGCAACTTCTTTAGCCATGATCTATACCTTTCGCTTGCTAATTAATAAAATGTTATTCTTTCTCAACCTGCATGAAACTGAGTTCGAGTGGTGTCTTACGGCCAAA
>CAYZVJ010000043.1:0-8659 GCA_964481765.1 uncultured Rikenellaceae bacterium
TCCTGTTCCATTGAGTCCCTGTAACGGATTGTTACTGTTTCATCCTCTGTTGTCTGGTGATCAATAGTGATACAGAAAGGAGTCCCTATGGCATCCTGTCTCCTATACCGTCTCCCAATGGAATCTTTTTCTTCATACTGGCAATTAAAGCTGAATTTCAGATCATCCATGATCTTTCTGGCGATTTCCGGTAAACCATCCTTTCTTACCAGCGGCAGTATTGCCAGCTTAACGGGGGCAAGAGAAGGATGAATTTTCAACACTACCCGTTCGTCCTCAACCCCGTTATTTTTAGGTAGCGACTCTATGGTAAATGCGCTGGAAAGTACCGATAAAAACGTCCTGTCCAGTCCAATAGAGGTTTCAACAACGTATGGAATATAGCTTTCGTTCCTTTCAACATCGAAGTATTGCATTTTTTTGTTGGAATATTTCTGATGTTGGGAAAGGTCATAGTCGGTTCGGGAATGAATGCCTTCCAACTCTTTGAAACCGATTGGGAAGTGAAATTCGATATCCATTGCAGCATTTGCGTAATGAGCCAGTTTTTTATGCTCATGAAGCCGGTATTTATCATCACCCAGCCCCATGGCCTTATGCCATTTCATCCTTATCTCCTTCCAGTATTCAAACCATTTCATCTCCTCTCCCGGTTGTATGAAATATTGCATCTCCATTTGTTCAAATTCGCGCATTCTGAAAATAAATTGCCTTGCAACAATTTCGTTTCTGAATGCCTTACCGATCTGGGCAATCCCAAAAGGGAGCTTCATCCGGGCAGTCTTCTGTACATTCAGAAAATTTGTAAAAATTCCCTGAGCTGTTTCCGGTCGCAGGTATATTGTTGATGCTTCTTCACTAATCGATCCCAGTTTGGTACTGAACATCAGGTTAAATTGCCGTACATCCGTCCAATTTTTTGAGCCTGTTTCAGGATCAGCAATTTCACAATCGACAATAATCTGTTTTAATTCTTCCAGGTTATCCGTCTCAAGAGCGGCATCTAATCGATCCTGAATATCGTTGTACTTCTTTCGATTCTCAATGACCCGGGGATTGGTTGACACAAATTGTTCCTCATCAAATGCATCTCCAAAACGCTCCTTTGCCTTTTGGATCTCTTTACTTATTTTCCCTTCAATCTTTTGCAGGTATTCCTCAACCAGAGTATCTGCACGATATCTTTTTTTCGAATCTTTATTGTCAATGAGCGGATCATGGAATGCCTTTAAATGACCAGAGGCTTTCCAAACAGTTGGATGCATGAAGATTGCAGAATCAATGCCAACAATGTTTTCATGTAGCTTAACCATTGAATCCCACCAGTATTGCTTTATATTGTTTTTTAACTCTGTACCATACTGTCCATAGTCATATACGGCTCCCAGTCCATCATATATTTCGCTGGAGGGGAAAATAAAACCATATTCCTTCGCATGACTTATGATTTTTTTGAAAAGGTCATCCTGAGCCATAAGGCAACTGTTTGGTTTGAAAATTATCCGATAAAAGTAAAGTAAAATATTTTGTTTTCATAGTGTTACCATTTCTTGATGCAGGTTTGAAAGCAGGCTTTCAATGCTCATTTTTTCCCAATTCATTTGAAAAGGTTATTTTTGCACAGGAAATGGATTCATCATCATGGATTAAATTTACCTGCAGTATACACCAAAATTGAAACGATGAAAAAGATTTACATTGCCGGGTGTGGGGGTATGTTGGGAGAGGCTTTCTATGTGCAGTTCAGGAATGAATTCAAGCTTAAGTGCAGCGATATTGATGTTAATGAGCCATGGCTTTCCTGCCTGGACTTCAGGGATTATAATGCATATTGGAAGGATGTTTCAGATTATAATCCTGATTATTTATTTCACCTGGGCGCGTATACCGATCTTGAATATTGCGAAAAGCACGTTGATGATACCTATGAAACGAATACACTTTCGGTAGAGAATGCAGTATTTATCGCTAATCAGCTACATATTCCAATTTTATATATCAGTACAGCCGGGATATTTGATGGATTGAAAGAGTATTATGATGATTGGGATCAACCCAATCCTGCAGGAGTATATGCACGAACAAAATACCTGGGAGAACGATTTGTGGTTGAAAATGCACACCGGTATCTTGTATGCAGGGCTGGATGGATGATGGGTGCAGGTCCCGGGAAGGATAAAAAATTCGTACAGAAAATCATGAAGCAACTCAAAGATGGGGTGAAAACGCTTCATGTAGTGGACGATAAGGATGGCACACCAACCTATACTCATGATTTTGCACGAAATGTTAAACTTTTGTTGGAGAAGGAGTACTGGGGATTGTACAATATGGTGTGTGGAGGACAAACCAACCGGTTAGAAGTAACGCATGAGATGATCAGCCTCCTCGGGTTATCAGAGGAAATTAGCATCAAGGCGGTTTCTTCTGATTTCTTTGCTAAGGAATACTTTGCTAACCGTCCACCCTCCGAAAGATTGATTAATAAAAAGCTTGATTTGAGGAAAATAAATATGATGAGGGATTGGAAAACAGCCCTGAAGGAATATTTAGAGTCTTACTATAAAGGCTATCTGGATTAAGCTGAGTAGCATCCCGGGCTACCTGTTTGTTCGCATAAAACCAACCAGGCTGAACCACATAATCGTAATGATTTTTATTTTTGCCGGTTCACCCTTCAGTATAAAAACAAGACTGAGGATAACGGAAGCGCCAATTTTGAAGGTGTAGTCAAAAAATTTAAACAATGTAATAATAACGGGTTGGCTTTGGAGATAAACACGGTGAGAGGATCCTAAATCCAGAGACAATTTCCTGATGCCTGAAGTATCGATCCTTTCCGGAGGGATATGGTGATATACCACAACATCCGGGGCATACAAGGCCACTTTATGCATTGCTTTTAGTTTTCCGAATATATAGAGATCATCGCATCGGTGGGCAAGTTTTATATCAAACAATCCGATGGTCTCAAAAACCACTTTCCGAAAAGCCATATTGCAGCCCGCCGGAACTTTTTTCTTAAATGGAACAGGATGATCCCCTTTGTCCACTTTTGCTACAACACCCCAAATATACTTTGAGAGCCACGCCGGCTCCTTTTTTTCAGGGAAGATTGGGATTACTTTTCCCCCGATAGCATCATAATTACTATAATCCTGAAAAATGCGGATCAGGTTCATCGCATAATCGCTTCGTGCTTCAGCATCATCATCAATAAAGGAAATGATTCTTCCGGATGATTCTTTAATTCCTCTGTTTCTGGCAAAAGCCAAACCCTGGTTCTTTTCCAGGAAGTACCTTAGGTTTATTTCCGGTCGGTGTTCGATAAACTCCTGACAAAGTGATGCAGTCCTGTCCGTGCTGTTATTATCAACTACCAATACTTCATATCGGTGTTTTTCCAGGGATTGCAAAGAAAGACTTTGCAAGGTAAGAGGCAGAAAATCTTCGCGGTTATAAGTACAAATTATGATCGATAATTCAGGTTGCATTACACTATAAATAACCCAATGAGATATAGACTTGATGCAACAAATGTAAATTAAAATCTCCGGTTTTCATAGTGCCTGATGCCAGGCGATCATGCTGCATGCGCTGTTGAGTTTGATACCCTGTAAATGTTCTAAAGTAGATAACCCGATTCTGTGAAAATCTCCTGCAATGTTTATCTTTGTTGATGGGTGTCATACAGGAAAAGATTTCCTCTGCATGCTGTTATACTGATGCCAAAAATTATGATATGGTAAGAAACGTTGATTTTCTGGTGATCGGCTCAGGAATCGCAGGGTTGAGTTACGCGTTGAAAGCTGCATCGTATGGTAGGGTATGTGTCATTACCAAGAATAGTATTGAAGAGACCAATACCCGGTATGCACAGGGGGGCATTGCCTCCGTCATGTATCCACCGGATTCTTTCGAAAAGCATATACAGGATACCATACGGTGTGGAGATGGTTATTGCAATAAGAAGGTTGTTGAGATGGTAGTAAAAGAAGCTCCGGATAGGATAAACGATTTACTGAAATGGGGGGTTGAATTTGATAAAAGAGAGAATGGGAAGTTTGATCTTGCAAAAGAGGGTGGACATTCTTCCCATCGGATCTTACATCATAAAGATTATACCGGATTGACGATTCACTCAACATTGATCAAACAGGTAAAAAGCACAAAAAACATTGAGATTCTTGAAGACTATTTTGCGATTGATTTAATAACACAGCACCAGATGGGTGATCCGGTTGTCAGAGGCCAGAAAGATATCCAGTGTTACGGTGCTTATGTCCTTGATCTCCATACCAGAGTGGTAGATACGATCCTTTCAAAAGTAACCATCATTGCTACCGGAGGCACTGGGAACCTCTATCATACCACAACCAATCCCCCCATTGCAACGGGTGATGGAATTGCCATGGTTTACCGGGCGAAAGGGATTATAGAGAACATGGAGTTTGTTCAGTTCCATCCAACTTCTCTCTATCATCCCGGTGAAAGACCTTCCTTCCTGATCACAGAAGCCATCAGAGGCTTTGGGGGAACATTAAAATCCATTGACGGGGAGGAATTTATGGCGAAGTATGATTCCAGGGGCTCTCTTGCACCAAGGGATATCGTTGCACGAGCCATCGATAATGAGATGAAAATTCACGGGGATGATTTTGTATATCTTGATTGCACTTATCTGGATGCAGAGGCATTGCAGAAAAATTTCCCGAATGTATATCAGAAATGCCTTAGTATTGGGATTGATATTACAAAAGATAGGATCCCAGTCGTTCCTGCAGCACATTATTTATGTGGTGGAATTAAGGTGAATGAACAGGGGCAGAGCAGTATAGAGAGACTGTATGCCATTGGTGAAGCTGCTTCAACCGGGTTACACGGAGCAAACCGGCTTGCCTCCAATTCGTTAATAGAGGCTATTGTTTTTTCGCACCGGGCAGTGGCTGATGTAAAGAATCAGTTATCCGGAATCACCTTTAATGAAAAAGTCCCGGCGTGGGATTACGGAGGCACCACTCATCCGGAAGAAATGATCCTTATAACACAGAGTTATAAAGAGATGCAACAGATCATGAGCAATTATGTCGGGATCGTACGATCGGACCTGCGCTTGCAACGAGCGTTGTCACGACTTGATATCATTTACAGGGAAACAGAGGAGCTTTATAAAAAATCAACCCTGTCACGAAAACTGTGTGAATTACGGAACCTGATTAATGTCGGTCACCTTACCATCAGAATGGCACAAAACCTTCATGAGAGCCGTGGGCTACACTATACGATTGATTATCCTAAAAAGAGAGCCGGATCTGAATTTTAATAACCGGTGTACAGGATTCTCCCGGCAAAGATCATTTTAACTGTTCTTCAAACAGGTTAAAAATGCGCCTGTATTCATCTGTCCAGCTACTCGGTTCTGTGAAACTATGTCGTTCAACAGGATAAACGGCAAATTCCCAATCCTCTTTTCCAAGTTCGATCAATCGCTGGGCAAGTCTCACCACATCCTGAAAATGGACATTATCATCGATCATGCCATGACAGATCAGTAATGCTCCCTTTAATCCTTCGGCATAATAGATGGGTGAACTTCTTACATAAGCAAGGCTGTCTTCAACAGGGGTGTTTAAAATATTGGCTGTATAACTATGGTTATAATGTGCCCAATCGGTTACTGCCCGCAAAGCAGCCCCGGCAGCAAAAACATCCGGTTGGGTAAACATTGCCATAAGCGTGATAAATCCGCCATATGATCCTCCGTAGATACCGATCTTCTGCGGGTCTACCTGATACTCTTCAA
Source organism: uncultured Rikenellaceae bacterium (assembly GCA_964481765.1). Taxonomy (GTDB): domain Bacteria; phylum Bacteroidota; class Bacteroidia; order Bacteroidales; family VadinHA17. The sequence goes on from CAYZVJ010000043.1 coordinate 5,804, forward strand.
CCAGGAATTTTGCCCCATCCACCTGATCAGAAAGGTCTTTCCCCCCCATGTGCCGGTAAATGGCAGTTCTCCAGTCCCTTCCATAGCCAGCACTTCCGCGGTAATCGATGTCCAGAACAGTGTAACCATTGTCGGCAAGGAGATTATGAAACATGTATTCCCTGAAATAACTGCTCCACCATTTGTGAGCATTCTGAAGATAACCGGCACCATGCACAAAGATAACAGCAGGGCCCTGTTCGATTGGATTTTCAGGCCTGTAGAGCCTGGCATACACCTCCGCACCGTCACTTGCTTTGAAGGTGATAATTTCCGGTTTCCTCCATGGGTATTCAGTAAACTCTTCTGTTACGGAATGGGTTATCTGAATCGGTGCTGCACCCTCTTTATTCTCCAGGAGATACAATTCTTCCGGATGGTTTGATGTGGAATGAATGAGGGCAAACCACTTCTCATCCGGAGAGATGGTTACATCACACCTTCCTGGAAGATGGGTAATTTGCTCTCGCTTGCCTCCCTCCAGGGGCATCCGGTAAAAATGACGCTCACCAGGATGAATCTCATTCGAAACGAAATACCAATATTTTTTGTCCAGTGAGATGGACGGATTATAAATTTCGAATGATCCCTGGGTTAATGCTTTTTTCTTGCCCGTCCGGATATGTAATGTATACAGGTGAGAATAGCCCGATTCCTCCGATTGAAACCAGATGCTTTTGTTGTCAGGCATCCATCCAACAGAGGATCCATACCATCCCGTACCGGGTCCTCCAATCCATGCCTCATCCCGTTGCCGGTCAAGAAGCTTCATCTTGCCAGTCTCAATATCAAGGTGCATGATCCACCGATCTTTGTTATCCATGGATGAAATGGTCAGAACAGCATTTTTCCCGTCGTCTGACCAGACCGTTGTACCCATGATCACTTTTCGGGGTTTGTCAGTGTTCCACTTTTTATCGGGATAGTCTTGGATATAATCCGGTGGATCACAAATACCCGGTATTTGATCAGTCATTACCTGGTAGATGGTATCGCCGACAATATCATAAATGTACATTTCCGTTGAGGCGAAGTATGGTGTTCCAACCTTTGACCTGGCATGGCGGGTCTCTGTGTAACCGGATTCTGTAATATAATTCTGTATTTCTGTTTCTTTTGCATCCGGTACATTTTTGTAGAAAAGGTATATAATGTACTTTTCATCGGGACTTAATTCAATAGAGGACGGTCTCTCTTTTCCTGTGTAAATAGCTCTCAGTTTTTCCGGAGCATACAATTCCTGTTCTTTTTCTGACCGTTCCCGATCCTCTTTTTTCTCCCGCAATACTTCAAACAGCCTGAGCTGGTCATAATATAACCATTCTTCCTGATCATTTGAGTATGGCTTTTTTTCAGCCCTTTCCTGTCCCATGACAAAGTTGGTTATTTGTGTGGTTTGACCGGATTGGATATCCCAGGCAAACAGATTGTTGTCACTGGTGAAGATGATCTTTGTCTCATCCTGACTGAAGGAAGGGGATCTCTCATACCCAACGGTATTTGTGATCTGTACAATATCCCCCGTTGACAGGGTTAACAGAAAAATATCCCCGTTTTTTTCATAGAGCATTTGTGTGCGTGCATTGTTGTAATCACCACGGGTTGCCGGCATCTCTTTCCTCTCTTCAGGAGTTACCTTTACAGGAGTCGTTTCCATGGGCTTGATTTTATACATTGAAGCACTCTCTGCACCATCAGGATTCCAGTTAAAAAAGAGCAGATTGCCGTCGGGAGACCAATTCAACCGGCTGGGAGAAATCCCGATCCACGTTGGATCCTGCATGATCTTTTCAATGGATAGTTGGGGATGAGCCGGATTGGTTTTCTGGCACAGTGCCAGAAGATGACTGAATGCAAAAAATAGAAATAACAGATACTTGATTTTCATGACAATAAGATTCAATTTGTTTATAAAATGTAGGGCGATGTGCTGAAATTACCAAAAAGAATTGAAAAAGAGATGGAAAGCATGGCTTTATTTGGAAAGCGGAATCAGAATTTATCCAGGTACAGATATTTTTTTTTAATCTCATCCAGGATGTCGACGATCTCTTCTTCAGCAGTTGAGGTCAATAACCGGAAGCGGATTTCCCGAAAATCCGGGAGTCCTTTAAAATAACTGGAAAAATGTCTTCTCATTTCAAAAATTCCACGCGGTGTTCCTTTTGATTCAATTGATTTTTGGAAATGAAGTTTTGCGGTCTCAACCTTCTCTTTGATGGATGGAGGGGGTATGATTTTCCCGGTTTCAAGGTAGTGTTTCACCTCTTTGAATACCCAGGGCCTTCCAACTGTTGCCCTGCCAATCATGATCCCATCGACACCATATTGTTCAAACATTGATTTAGCCACTTCAGGGCTGGTAATATCTCCATTGCCAAAAACAGGAATGCATATTCTGGGATTATTCTTTACTACACCGATAAAGGTCCAATCGGCTTTTTCTTTATACAGTTGAACTCCCGTACGTGCATGGATGGTAATGGCCTGTATCCCGGCATCCTGAAGACGCTCGGCAATTTCAACTATATTTTTACTGTCCTCATCCCATCCAAGCCGCGTTTTAACGGTTACCGGGAGTCGTGTGGTCTTCACAACTGCCGAGGTCATTTTAACCATCCTGTCGACATCTTTCAACATTCCGGCTCCGGCTCCCCGCCTGGCAATTTTTCGCACAGGACAGCCGAAATTAAGATCGATAAATTCGGGAGACGATTGCTCTGCAATTTTTGCCGCCTCAACCATCGATTCAATGGTATGACCATAAAGCTGAATACCGATGGGTCGTTCATGGTCAAAAATTTCAAGCTTTTTCAG
>CAYZVJ010000043.1:8759-14299 GCA_964481765.1 uncultured Rikenellaceae bacterium
CATAAAGCTGAATACCGATGGGTCGTTCATGGTCAAAAATTTCAAGCTTTTTCAGGCTTTTTCGTCCATTACGGATCAACCCGTCAGAAGAGATGAATTCGGTATAGAGTAGGTCTGCACCGAACTGTTTACACAAATAGCGAAAGGAGGGATCGGTTACATTTTCCATTGGGGCAAGGGAGAGAGGATAATCCCCTAATTGAATATTTCCAATAACAACCAATACGAAAAATATTAAGTACTTTTAACTGCTAAATTAATAAATTGGAGGAATGGCTGAGGGAATACTGAAAAATACCTCCCACTTTACCCGGCTTATATTTTCAGCGCTGGTCATCGTTGGATCATTTCTGCTTTTTTTATTCCTTGCTGCACTTTTAGCAATTCCCATTTTTGGACTGGAAACAGAGGAGCTGCTATCTATTATTGAGAACCTTAGCGAGACGAACCACGTTGGGATTATGAAATATTTTCAAATCTGGTTATCCATCGGGACATTTGTTTTCCCTGCATTGCTCATCGCTTATTTCATCAGTGGAAACAGCATCGGCTATTTAAAGCTTAATCGTCATCTCAATACGATTTCTGCATTCCATGTTATTCTGGTTATACTGATCGCCCTGCCCATCATTAATCTGTTGGCTCAATGGAATGCTGATATGAATCTTCCGGATTTTCTGGATGGGCTTGAGGGGAGGATGAAGGAGATGGAAGAACGAGCAGGAAAACTAACCGGGACCTTCCTGGATTCAGACTCAATAATCCAATTCATCATCAATCTGATCATGATAGCAATCATCCCGGCTATTGGTGAGGAGTTGTTGTTCCGTGGAGTTATCCAACGAATACTCTGTGAGTGGACCAGAAATAATCACATCGGGATCATCATTGCAGCAATGATTTTTAGTGCTTTTCACCTCCAGTTTTATGGATTCTTACCACGGTTAGCCTTGGGGATATTCTTCGGATACCTTTTTCTTTGGAGCAGAACCATCTGGCTTCCTATCCTTGCCCATTTTGTAAACAATGGCCTTGCAGTTACCATCTATTATATTTTTGGTGAGGAATTTGTGACAAGGGATGTTGATTCCCTGGGCACTGGCAGAGGAGGATTTTTACTGATTGCTGTCACAGCAGTTTTTGCTGGTTTGCTAACATGGTATATTTACCGTATTGAGCAGGGTATTCGCAAACCGTCATGAGTAAACAGAGGGGATGGAGGAGTTATTGCAGTGCCGGAATAATGGAGACTAACCAATTCCTTTATGCTGATCATCGGCGAAAGTGATGTTCCTCATTTCATTTTTCCTGAAGACATATACCAGACCATATTCCTTTGCCTTCTCACGCTTCATGTTTTCCGGCAGATCACGGTAGTATTCTTCAACTTCATTCCAGGCTTGTAAAATAATCTGGTTGGCTTTTTCACGCAGGATTGACAGTTTTTGATGATTCAGACCATTTTTTTTCTGAAGGTTTTTCTGAAAATTGTATGCGTCGAGAAATTGTTCATACCTTACTTTGACCACTGCTATGGTAGGATTCGTAATGGGTGATAATCCTTTCACGATCCGTTTGGCTTCTCCATTAATAAGGTTTTGTCCCCATGTAATGATCTCTGCTTCCGTTTGAAGAGAAGGGAGGTTTTTGTCCGTTTCTTTTAACCCATAAAAACTACGGGTTGTGGGGGAAATCTCTCCGCGTGAAATGGACATATTCATGACCTGAATGAAGTGGGAGATATATAACCGCACTTTCCTGATCGTCTTTTGATACACTTTATTGTGTTCGACCTGCTTGAGGTAATCTTGCTTTTTCAGGATTAACGCTTGTTCAAATCCGGGAAGAAATGCCTGAATTTTCTGAAGACTTGACTGACTGAATGCCAATTTAAACGGAGGTAAATCTTGCCCTTTTGCCAGGGTAGTATGAAGGGCCTTTAATCGGGAACTGTCTGTGTTGGGCAATCTTCGGTAGGGCATATTGTGAATTACATTGTTAAGGAATTGTTAATATCTTATCACTAATCAGCGAATATAATAAATTTATATTAATAAACAAGTATATTCGCATTTTATAATTTAACTTATTAAATTGCTGATAACCAGCATTTAGCGCCGTAATTCCGTGGAATTGAAAGGAGCGTAAAAGCAAGATTCTACTCAGGGGAGGCAGCGATCCCTTTTATTTGTCATATTCCAATTAGATATTAACTTTAATGCCTCGATTAATTGAAACTAACTTAACAGAAAAAGAAATGTTCAAACCTCAGATTTACATATCAAGAAGAGACAGGCTCAGAGAGAAACTGCAATCAGGATTGGTGCTTATTCCTGGCAATACGGAAGCCTCCATGAATTATCCTGCAAATACATATCCTTTTAGACAGGATAGTGATTTTTTATATTTTTTCGGATTGGACTATCCCGATTTAGCCGGGGTGATGGATGTTGACTCCGGAGAGGATTATATTTTTGGGAATGATGTTGATATGGATGACATCATCTGGATGGGACCACAGTCGACAATAAAAGAGAGGGCGCTAAAGGCAGGTATAAATAACAGCTCTCCTTTTAAGAATTTGAAAGGCATGCTTGAGGATGCCCGGATAAGGGGGAAGAAGATACACCTGTTACCACCTTATCGAGGGAAGAATATACTTCTATTGGAGAGCCTTTTTGGGAAGAAGCCGGATGATATACGCACGATGGTATCAGAGGATCTGATCAAGGGAGTTATTGAATTGAGATCTGTAAAAGAGGATGTTGAGGTTGAGGAAATAGAACAAGCCATGGAAACGGCTTATGAGATGCATACCACTGCCATGAAGATGGCAATGCCGGGGATTGTTGAACGGGAAATTTCAGGGGTTATTGAAGGAATTGCCTTAACCCGGGGAGCAGGCGTTTCGTTTCCAGTCATATTAAGTATCAATGGAGAGACACTGCATAATCACTATCATGGGAATACGCTCGTGAAAGGACGAATGATGGTAACGGATGCCGGTGCTGAATCGTTATTGCATTATGCCAGTGATATAACCCGGACAGTGCCCGTTGGTGGAAAATTTGACCAGCGACAGAAAGAGGTTTATGAAATTGTATTAAAAGCAAATGTGGATGCGATCCGGGCAGTCAAACCCGGATTAACCTATAAGGAAATACACCTCTCTGCAGCACAGATCATAGCCGAAGGTTTAAAATTGCTTGGATTGATGAAGGGAGATATCTCCGAAGCGGTTCATCAGGGTGCACACGCTCTCTTTTTTCCACATGGACTGGGCCATATGATGGGCCTGGATGTTCACGATATGGAAGGATTGGGTGAGAATTATGTTGGGTACGATGATGAGGTTAAACGAAGCGACCAGTTTGGACTTGCCTTTCTACGCCTGGGAAAACGATTGAAGGAGGGATTTGTGTTTACGGTTGAACCCGGTATATACTTTATCCCTGCTTTGATTGATCAATGGAGAAGTGAAAACAAATTTACCGATTTCATCGATTATAAAAGGGTAGAAACCTATAAAAATTTCGGTGGTATCCGTATTGAAGATGACGTTCTGGTCACGGGAGAAGGATACCGTGTTTTAGGAAGACCAATACCAAAAACGGTAACGGAGATTGAGAGCACAATGGCCTCATAAGAAGAAAACGCTCTGTTTGATACGGTTGTTGTTCAGGTAGTCTCTCAACTCACTTTTGAAGAATAGAATTCACGGTTCATACGTGCGATATTCACAAGCGTAATTTCTTTCGGGCATTCTGCCTCACAGGCTCCTGTATTTGAACAATTGCCAAATCCGAGGGCATCCATTTTTTCAACCAGATGTTGTACCCTTTCTTTGGCTTCTACCTGTCCTTGTGGCAATAGAGCCAGCTGGGAAATCTTTGCCGATACGAACAACATGGCGGAAGCATTTTTGCAGGCAGCAACACAGGATCCACACCCTATACAGATACCGGCATCAAATGCCCGGTCTGATTTCTCTTTGCTGACCGGAATCGAATTTGCTTCCGGTGCTGCTCCTGTATTGACAGAAATGTATCCACCCGCTTGTATTAATTCATCAAAGGCGGTGCGGTCAATAACCAGATCTTTGATTACAGGAAAAGCTTTGGACCGCCAGGGTTCTACAATGATTTTATCTCCATCCTTGAAAGCATTCATGCTCAGCTGGCAGGTGGTTACACCTTTCTGTGGACCATTGGGGCGACCATTAATATACAAACCACAGCTTCCGCAGATACCTTCCCGGCAATCACTGTCAAAAGCAACGGGCTTGCCGCCCTCCTTAATAATCTTCTCGTTCAGATAATCTAACATTTCAAGAAAGGTCATCTCTTTAGAAACATCATCCAATTCGTACGTAACAAATTTTCCTTTGGTTTGGCGATTTTCCTGACGCCAGATTTTCAGTGTTACTTTCATAACAAGATTGCTTTATTATTAATACTCGGTCTCTGGGTTAGATGGAGTATATTGTGGTTTTTATTTATAACTTCTTTGGGTTACTTCAACGTACTTAAAAGTTAATTCTTCCTTGTGTAATACAGGGGCTGAATCTTCACCGGTATATTCCCAGGCAGCCACATAAGAATAATTATCATCATCCCTTTTGGGTTCTCCCTCTTCGGTTTGAAATTCTTCACGGAAATGGGCTCCGCAGGATTCCTTTCGGTTCAATGCATCCAAAATGATCAATTGTGCCAGTTCAAAGAAATCAGCAACCCGGCCTGCTTTTTCCAGTTCCTGGTTGAATTCATTCATTTCCCCGGGAACCTTAACATCCTTCCAGAATTCATCCTTCAGCTCTTTTACCATATTCAGGGCCTTATTGAGTCCCTCTTCGTTCCTTTTCATTCCTGAATAGGTCCATAGAATGTGTCCAAGTTTTTTATGGAAGGATTTCACCGTTTGCGAACCGTTTACCGATACAAGTTTTTGTAGTTTTTCTTTCACTTCCGTTTCCGCTTTTTCAAATTCAGGAGTATCGGTCGGAATTTTCGGGGTTTTAATATCATCGGCCAGATAATCACCAATGGTTACCGGTAAGATAAAGTATCCATCACCGGAGCATTGCATAAGAGAACTGGCACCCAACCGGTTAGCCCCATGATCACTGAAGTTTGCCTCACCAATGGCATACAATCCGGGAATGGTGGTCATCAGGTTGTAATCCACCCATAAACCACCCATTGTATAGTGGGAAGCGGGATAGATCCGCATGGGCTCATCATAAGGATTGATACCAGTCACTTTGCGATAGAGATCAAACAGGTTTCCATATTTTCCTGCAACGGCGTCTTTTCCCTGGTTCTGGATTGCATCTCTGAAATCCAGGTAAACGGCCAATCCTGTTTCTCCAACACCAAATCCGGCATCACACCGTTCTTTTGCTGCTCTGGATGCCACATCCCGTGGGACAAGGTTGCCAAATGCAGGATACATGCGTTCGAGATAATAGTCCCTATCCTCTTCAGGTACTTCGTTGGCCGGACGTTTCTCATCCTTGTTCTTCGGGACCCACACCCTTCCAT
>CAYZVJ010000043.1:14399-16477 GCA_964481765.1 uncultured Rikenellaceae bacterium
ACTTCGTTGGCCGGACGTTTCTCATCCTTGTTCTTCGGGACCCACACCCTTCCATCGTTTCGCAGGGATTCAGACATCAGGGTGAGCTTTGACTGGTATTCATTCAATACTGGAACACTGGTGGGATGAATCTGTGCCATGCTCGGATTAGCCATAAAGGCTCCCTTTTTATAAGCTGCCAGTGCAGCTGAACCGTTTGAATTGATCGCCAGGGTTGACAGGTAATATACCGTTCCAAATCCACCCGTTGCAAAAACAACGGCATGGGCAGAATACCGTTCAATCTCACCGGTCAGCAGGTTTCTTGTGATGATCCCCCTGGCTTTCCCATCAACAACCACCAGGTTGAGTACATCCCTTCGGGGATACAATGTTGCCTTCCCTGCTTTGATCTGCCTGCTCAACGCCTGATAGGCTGCCAGCGTACATTGCTGTCCGGTTTGCCCCTGAGCATAAAATGTTCTGGAAACCTGAACTCCTCCAAACGAGCGGTTGGCTAAATAACCGCTGTATTCCCTGGCAAAGGGGACGCCTTGAGCCACGTATTGGTCGATGATGTTATTGGAGATTTCTGCTGCACGGTACACATTGGCTTCCCGTGCCCTGAAATCGCCTCCCTTGATCATATCATAGAATAACCGGTAGTCACTGTCAGCATCATTTTTGTAATTTTTGGTTGCATTGATCCCTCCCTGCGAAGCAATGGAATGCGCTCTCCGGGGTGAATCATGATATACAAAAACCTTTACATTGTATCCCAGTTCTCCCAGTGTTGCAGCAGCGGAAGCACCGGCCGCACCGGCACCGATTACAATAATATCTAATTTCTTTTTGTTTGCCGGACTGACAATTCTAATGGAGGCTTGGTGTCTGGTCCATTTCTCAGCCAGGGGTCCTTCGGGTATTTTGGCATTTAATTTCGTCATAACCTGATGCTTACTTGATTATTTAAAAAAGTATATAATCACTGGAATGATTGCAAATCCTAATGGTACAATGATCGAATAAATTGTTCCGATGAATTTTATCGCAGGAGTATATTTTGGGTGGTTCCATCCAATGGTTTGGAAAGCGGATTGGAAAGCATGATTCAGATGGAACGCCAGGAAAAGAAAGCATAAAAGATAAATAATTGTATAAACCGGTATTTTGAATAACTCATATGCCATACCATAAAAGTTTTCCGGATCCCCTTCAACCCAACCCAGTTTCACGAAATAAAAATTTATAAAATGGATGATCAGAAAAATCAAAACAATTCCACCGAGATAGATCATGTATTTCGAGAAGAATGATGTTTGAGATGAATAATGCCTGATATAACGCTTGGGTCGGGCAAGCCAGTTCTGGATTTGAAGAATAATACCCCAGATAATATGGATGACAAATGCCAGGAACAGAATGACTTCAAAAACCTTAATGATTATATTCGAAGCCATAAAATGTGCTGCTATGTTGAATTTTTCAGGATCGTCGGATAACAAAAGCAGGTTGATCGAAAGATGAACGATCAGAAAAAGTATGAGAAACAGACCTACCAGCGCCATTACCAACTTTTTTGTCAGTGATGAACCAAAAAAACTACTCATGGGATTGTTTTTTACGGATATTAAATAACTTAAATCATTAGGATATCGTTACCTTCCTAAGGTGATCAAATGTATTTTTTTACGTATATTTTTACAATGTTACTCAGCATACGGATTATAATTTATACTAATTCTATACAATAAAGATGGGGTGATGAAAAAAGAGATATTTTACAATGATATAAAGGTAGTATTCAGGGATGAGGGCCACGGCATTCCAGTCGTTTTTCTGCATGGCTATCTCGAATCATCAGAGCTTTGGCGTTCATTTACCAACGGATTGGCCGGGCAGGGACGAATGATCTCTATCGATCTTCCGGGGCATGGTGAATCAGGAGTTGCAGGAGAGGTGCATACCATGGAATTCATGGCTGATGTGGTCAAACACGTTTTGGATCGATTGGTGGTTGAACAATGCATCCTGGTTGGCCATTCCATGGGAGGTTATGTGGCCCTTGCATTTCTTGCAAAGTATTCCGAAAGGTTAAA
>CAYZVJ010000043.1:16577-18702 GCA_964481765.1 uncultured Rikenellaceae bacterium
TCGAACAGGTTACGTGAAATATATGCAAGGATCTGTGTGTGAATGATCTCTCCCGATTCCTTCAGGTCTTCACTGTTGGGAGGGATCCCTTTTTCTTCGGCATAATCGATGAACTGTTTGAGCAGGTTTTGACTTTCCAGATAGGTAATCAATTCCCGGTAATCGTTAAAATGATCAATTTTATCCCTGTTTATATCGGTATATTCAAATGAAAACCGGTAGATCAGTCCACGGTTTTGAACTTTGATAAAATAATCGGAAACTCCTGCTGTATCAAGGGGCACAAAGATATCAGGCATGATTCCACCACCGCCGTAGACATATTTCCCTCCCGGAGTGACATACCTGAGTGAATCGGGGAAAACCGTGCTGTCAATTCGTTCATACTCTCCATTCACATACCGCTGATGCAAATCGCTATAATACTCTTCAGTACCATTGATGTATGGTTTCTGAATGCACCGGCCAGTGGGTGTGTAATACCTGGCAATGGTTAAACGCAAAGCAGAGCCGTCGGAAAGCATCAGCGGTTCCTGAACAAGACCTTTGCCAAATGACCTTCGTCCCATAATGGTTCCCCGGTCATTATCCTGGATTGCCCCGGCAAGAATTTCACTTGCCGAAGCAGACATTTCATCGATCAGAATCAGGATATTCCCCTGTGTGAAGGACTCTCTTTCGGTGGAGAAAAATTCATCCCTTGCTCTTGCTTTGCCTTCGGTATAGACAATCATTTTCCCTTTTTCAAGCAGTTCATCGGCAATGTTGGTTGCCGCATCCATGTAACCTCCTCCATTGCCCCGAAGGTCAATGATCAAGTTTTTTAACCCGAGGGCTTTCAGCTTTTCTATCCCTTCAAGAAATTCCTGATAGGTGGTTCTTGAGAATTTGCTGATTTTGATATAACCGATCTCATCGGTAATCATATAAGCCACATCGACACTAACAAGCGGGATCTTGTCCCTGATAATCGTGAAGTCGAGCAGCCCGGGCTCATCTTTCCGCTGGATTCCAACATTTACGGCTGTTCCTCTGGGGCCTTTAAGGCGGCTTATGATCTCTTCATCCCTCATGTTTACACCGGCTACAAGGGTATCATCGATGGTGATGATCCTGTCACCCGGAAGAATGCCCAGTTGTTCGGAAGGCCCGCCGGATACGGTTGTCATGATGACCACGGTATCATTTGGCATATTAAAGGTAACACCAATTCCTTCGAAATTTCCCTCCAACGGTTCATTCATTCGTTGGACATCTTTTGCCGGGATGTACACTGAATGTGGGTCAAGACTTTTCAGGATTGCAGGTATTGCCACCTCAACCATATCATGCCGGGAAACAGTATCGACATATTCTGATTCGATGTAATTGATTACACCATTCAGTTTATCTGCCTTGGGATAAATAGCAAAGTTCTGGTTGTTGTCGGCTTTGTGTAGTTGCAATCCGATCAAAATCCCTCCTACAATGGCAACGGCTAACAGTATGGGGAGATAAATGGTTGAACGCCTGTTTTCGTATTTCATTTGGTCACCTCTTATAATTCAATGTATACCAGTTCGATATTGGCCCTTTCAAGTAATTTCAGTCCATCCTGGATTCGATATTTTTCGGAGAATACGACCCGTTTTATGCCGGATTGAATGATCAGTTTGGCACACTCCATACAGGGTGAGTTTGTAACGTATAAGGTTGCATTTTCACTCGAGTTATTTGACTTGGCGACTTTCGTAATCGCATTGGCTTCAGCATGTAAGACATAAGGTTTGGTAACGTTATTCTCTTCTTCGCACACGTTTTCAAATCCTGAAGGAGTTCCATTGTAACCGTCGGAAATGATCATTTTATCCCTGACAATCAGTGCTCCCACTTTTTTCCGTTTACAGTATGAATTTTCACCCCAGATCCGGGCCATTTCAAGATACCGTCTGTCAAATTCAGCCTGTTTTTCCCCATAGGGTCTGATCAAGTCTTCTTTATTCATGCGATTCTACGCGTATTCAGGTGGAACAGGCTGTATCAACAGCCCATTGTATACTGGTACCCAGGGCCGGGGTCGAACCGGCACGGTATTGCTACCACTGGTGTTTGAGACCAGCGCGTCTACCAATTCCGCCACCTGGGC
>CAYZVJ010000043.1:18802-24267 GCA_964481765.1 uncultured Rikenellaceae bacterium
CCTGCATTGGATAGTATCCCGGGTTTCACCAAAGCTTTCACTGCCTGACAGATACCCTGTACATCATACCCGCATTCTTTGTAAAGCAATTGCTGGCTTCCCTGATCGATGAAATGGTCCGGTACTCCCAGCCGGGTGACCTGGAGTTGGTAGTTATGGTCTGCAAAGAATTCAAGAACTGCTGACCCCAGCCCTCCAATAATGGTTCCATCTTCAACGGTAATGATCTTTTTAAATTTCTTGCCTACCTGATGCAGCAGATTTTCATCGATGGGCTTAACAAACCTCATATCATAGTGAGCTATGGAGATACTATTTTTTGCCAGCTTTTCAATGGCTTCTGTTACCAGATTCCCGATATGTCCAATGGAGAGGATAGCCAGATCATCTCCGTCACGGATCAGCCTGCCTCTCCCCACTTCGATTTCCTGCATTGGTTTTTGCCAGTCGGGCATTGTACCCCGTCCCCGGGGGTAACGGATCGCAAAAGGACCCTTATTGTCAAGTTGTGCAGTATACATGAGGTTCCTTAATTCCTGCTCGTTCATGGGTGCACTAACCGTCATGTTTGGAATACACCTGAAATAGGCCAGGTCAAAAACACCATGATGTGTAGCTCCGTCACCGCCGACTAATCCTCCACGGTCGAGACAAAAAACCACATGGAGGTTTTGAAGGGCGACATCATGGATAACCTGGTCGTATGCCCTCTGCATAAAAGTGGAATAGATATTGCAAAAAGGGATCATGCCCTGCATAGCCATTCCGGCAGAATAGGTCACAGCGTGCTGTTCTGCGATGCCAACATCAAATGCCCGATCCGGAATTTCCTTCATCATAATGTTCAGGGATGAACCGGTTGGCATCGCCGGTGTTATCCCGACAATCTTCTTATTCTTTCTGGCCAGCTCGACTATGGTATGACCGAACACATCCTGATATTTTGGGGGCTCGGGTTTATCGCTGTGTATCGCCAGGATCTCTCCGGTTTTTCTATCAAACTTTCCCGGAGCATGAAATCGGGTCTGGTTTTCTTCCGCCTGTTTGAAGCCTTTGCCCTTAATGGTCCTGCAATGGAGGATTTTAGGACCGGGGATTCGTTTCAGGTCTGTTAATACCTGAACAAGGTGAAGCAGATCATGCCCGTCAACAGGTCCAAAATACCTGAAATTTAATGATTCAAAAAGGTTGCTGTGCTTCAGGAATGTAGCCTTCAGTCCATGTTCCAACTTTTGTGCAAGAGACTGGGTGTTCGGTCCTAATTTGCTGATCATCCCAAGTAAACGCCAGATATCATCCTTAATCCTGTTGTAGGTAGGAGAGGTTGTTATATCCAACAAATACTCCTTCAGAGCACCCACATTTGGATCAATAGCTATGTTGTTATCATTAAGGATAACCAGCAGGTTTGATTTCTGAATGCCGGCATTGTTCAATCCCTCAAATGCCATACCGGCTGTCATAGCACCATCTCCGATAACGGCAACAATCTGACGCTCTTCACCTTTTTGTTTGCATGCTTCAGCCATTCCCAGAGCAGCAGAAATGGAAGTAGAGGAGTGACCTACTCCAAACGCATCGTAAATACTCTCGGACGGTTTTGGGAAACCACTGATCCCTTTATATTTCCTGTTGGTATCGAATACATCTCGCCTGCCGGTAAGGATCTTGTGTCCGTAAGCCTGGTGACCAACATCCCAGATGAGCAGATCCTCCGGTGTATTGAAGACATAGTGAAGAGCAACCGTTAATTCCACCACTCCCAGGCTGGCACCAAAATGCCCCGGATTTGAGCATACAACGTCGATAATATATTCCCGCAACTCAGAGCATACCTGGATCAATTCATCTTTCTTCAGCTTTCTGAGGTCCGATGGAGAATCAATCTTATGTAACATTCCAAAGGGCTCCTTTTCCATCCTGTAGAGCTGTTTATACCTTAGTAACGCAAAGATAGTAATAAATATTCAGTTGGATCGAAGATAGTTACCAGCTCAAGGGAATTTCATATCTTTGTCCATGCCCGGGAATCAGAATGACGGGAAAAGTAAAACCATTAATTCGTCTCGTAATGTTCATCCATACAAAAACCCTGATCTCTTTTGTCCTTATTTGCCTCTTATCCCTATCCTGTGTATCTACAAAACAATATAAGGATCTGCAGGAAACCAGCCAGAAATACCTTGATGAAAGAGATCTGTTGAAAGCTGAGAATCAGAAACTCTCGGTGAATAACACGGAAATGAAGTCCCAGCTGGCTGAACTGGAAAATAGCGTTTCCACATTGCAGGAAGAGGTAAATGCAAAAAAGAATGAACTCTCTCAGTTACAGAAGGATTATAACTTGCTGAAGCGGCGATATTTTGACCTGCAGACAGCCCAGGAAGAGCTGATCAAAGGAAATGTCAAGGAAACCAGACGATTGCTAAAAGAGCTGCAGACAACACAGGAGGAGTTGATGGCAAAAGAGGATGAGCTCCGGCAGCTGGAGCAAACATTAAATACCAAGAAAATAAACCTTGACGAACTTCAGTTTGAACTGGCTGAGCGAAATACGCGGTTGATCGAACTGGAAGATATCCTGAATAGAAAAGATTCTGTTGTTAATGCATTGAAAGAAAAAGTATCTGCTGCACTGCTGGGATTTGAAAACGACGGACTTACTGTTGCCCTGAAGAACGGGAAAGTATATGTTTCTCTGGAAGAGCAGCTTCTTTTTAAAACCGGGAGCTATGAAGTTGACCAGAAAGGAGTAAATGCACTTAAAAAACTGGCCAGGGTGCTGGAAGCTAATCCTGATATAAACATCATGATCGAGGGACACACGGATGATGTTCCCTATATAACTTCCGGGGGCCCCATTAAAGATAACTGGGACCTGAGTGTTAAACGGGCAACAGCAATTGTCAGGATACTGTTGGATGGATCAACCATTAACCCGCAACGATTAATTGCCGCTGGCAGAGGAGAATTTATGCCGGTTGACCGGGCTAAAACACCCGAAGCAAGACAGAAAAACAGGCGCACTGAAATAATACTTACCCCTAAACTGGATGAACTGTTCAGAATTCTTGAGAACAATTAGGGTAAGAAAAAGTTTGAACCTGGTTCAGCTTGTGATCAGCTATCTGATTTCAAGAATTTCGGAGAACATCGTTTTTTTGGGTTACCCGCTAACCCTTTCCCTTGAGCTGACAAACCACTGTAATTTGAGCTGCCCGGAATGCAGAAGCGGAAGCGGATTGCTAAAAAGGGAAAAAGGGTTTATGGATATGACAACATTTGACAGAATCCTTTCCGATTGTTCCGCGTTCCTCTTTTCCTTGATTCTCTATTTTCAGGGTGAACCTTTTCTCCATAATGAACTGTTTGAGATGATAACGAAAGCGCGGCGAAAACGATTACATACCATGACATCCACCAATGGACAATTCCTGGATCCGGATACGGCAAAAAAGGTGGTTGAATCCGGGCTCGACAGGATCATTATCTCAATGGATGGATTGGATCAGGCAGTGTATGAAAAATACCGGGTTGGCGGTAACCTGGATAAGGTGATGGAGGGCATTGAAGCACTGGTCGGATGGAAAAAAACACTCCGATCCAACACGCCTGTCATTATTATCCAGTTTCTGGTTTTCAGCCATAACCAGCACCAGATAGAAGATATCAGGAAATGGAGCCGGCGGATAGGTGCAGATGGAGTGGAAATCAAAACAGCCATGTTTCATGATTTTGAGAATGGTAATCCGTTAATGCCTGATGAGCAATATACCAGGTACCGGAAAAACAGCAATGGCAGGTTTGTGATCAACAGTCCGCTAAAAAATTATTGCTGGCAGTGCTGGAGCAAAGCAGTAATAACATGGGACGGAAAAGTGCTTCCATGTTGTTTCGATACGGATGGAGATTTTGTAATGGGAAATATTCGGCAACAACGCTTTGCCGATATCTGGAGAGACATTCCGTATATGAACTTCAGGACAAAACTTTTACGAAACCGAAAGGAGATACCAATGTGCCGTAATTGCACGGAAGGAGTCTCTTATTATGTTCATTAACTTTACAATACTCGATTTTGTGGAAATCAAATCAAATAACCCTTCATATTTTCATAATATCGGCCTCTTTAATTTCCAGGATGGAATCTATCTTTTCAGTGTGCTTGTCGGTCAGTTTTTGAACTTCATCTTCGGCATTTTTCTCCAGATCCTCTGATAATCCCTCTTTTTGCATTCGTTTGAGTTCATCATTTGCCCATTTCCTCGAATTGCGGAGGCTGATTTTTGCATTTTCTCCTTCCATTTTCACCTGTTTTACCAGTTGCATTCGTCTCTCTTCCGTTAGTGCAGGTACCGTAATGCGGATAATCTCTCCATTATTCATAGGAGTCAGCCCGATGTTAGCTGCCAGAATTGCTTTTTCTATGGGCGAAAGCATATTCTTCTCCCAGGGCTGAATAAGGATTGACTTCGGGTCAGGTGTACTGATATTTGATACCTGGTTCAGTGGGGTGGAGGTTCCATAGTAATCAACAAAAACACCGTCGAGCATGCTGGGAATTGCTTTTCCTGCCCTTATTTTCCTAAGTTCTGCTTCAAGGTGTTTGATGGCATTCTCCATTCTCTCTTCGGTTTCCATTAAGCAAAAATCAACTTCTTCATTCATGACTATCGGATTAGTTAATGATTGAACTGAATGATCCCGGAAGAAACAAATTTAATAAAAATCGAAAAAATCAAAAATGGATTACGAATGATGAATCAATAGCTGACAATTGTCCCGATCCTCTCACCCTGTACTATTTTTAGCAGATTTCCTTGCAGGTTCATGTCGAAAACCACGATGGGAAGGTTATTTTCCCTGCAGAGAGTAAACGCCGTAAGGTCCATGATTTTCAAATTTTTCTTATATGCCAAATCGAAAGTTATTTCGTCAAATCGTATGGCATCCTTCACTTTTTCCGGATCAGCAGAATAGACCCCATCAACGCGTGTTCCTTTCAGCAGTACATCGGCTTTGATTTCAACAGCCCGCAAGGCTGCAGCAGTATCGGTTGTAAAATAAGGATTACCGGTTCCACCGGTAAAGATCATCACGTTTCCCCGGGTGAGTTCTTCAACAGCCCGAGACTGGCTGTAAGCTTCTCCGACAGGCTCCATCCTGATGGCGGTCATCATTTTGGCATTCACACCCACACGTTCCAGGGCGGAATGAAGGGCAAGCCCGTTGATAACCGTTGCCAGCATACCCATCTGGTCACCCTTTATACGGTCGTATCCTTCCCCCGCTCCTTTTAATCCCCTGAAAATGTTTCCTCCACCAATGACAATGGCTGTCTGGACTCCAAGATCGGCAACCGCTTTTACCTGTTCAGCATATTCTGTCAGACGCTGGACGTCAAGACCATATGGCTTATCTCCCATAAGCGCCTCACCACTTAACTTCAGCAATACTCTTTTGTA
>CAYZVJ010000044.1:0-24155 GCA_964481765.1 uncultured Rikenellaceae bacterium
GCTATTGGCTGGTTGAGGATGAAGATTTGCTGTTTTTCGCTTCGGAACGAAGCGGGTGGAGACAACTGTACCGGTATGATTTGAATAAAGAGGAGATAAGCCCCCTGACAAAGGGAGAATTTTATGTAAATAGCGTTGAATACATTGATGGGAAGAACGGGTTGGTCTATTTCATGGCTTCCGGCAGGGAACCAGGACGCAATCCTTACCACCAGCAGTTGTACCGAATATCATTTAACGGGAAGGGTCTTAGGTTACTGACCACTGAGAATACACACCACCAGGTGAGTTTTTCGCCGGACGGGGCATTCTTTGTTGACAATTATTCAACCGCACAGAAGCCAACCCGGACTGTTTTGTGTAAAGCCGGTTCGGGGGAGCTGATTTTACCAATTGCTGAAGCGGATGTCGATGCACTTGTAAGTACAGGCTGGTCACCCCCCGAAACCTTCGAAGCCACAGCTCGTGATGGTGAAACTACCATTTATGGTGCTCTCTGGAAACCAACCCATTTTGACCCTTCAAAAAAATACCCTGTCATTGAATATAGCTATACAGGGCCACATACCCAGATGTTCCCGAAGGATTTTCAACGGGTGATAAACGTGGAAAACCAGGTGCTGGCTGAGTTTGGATTTGTGGTCATTATGGTGGATGGATTGGGATCTTCAGGACGATCCAAGGCGTTTCATGATTATTCCTATAAGCATCTGGGGTACAGTCTGACCGATCATGTGCTGGCGATCAGGCAGCTGGGTGAACGGTATTCCTGGATCGATACCAGCAGGGTGGGAATTTTTGGCCATTCTGCCGGCGGATACGATGCCGGACATGCAGTATTGCAATTCCCGGATTTTTACAAGGTTTCCGTTGCCAGCTCTGCCGACCACGATCACCGGATGGAAAAAGCCTGGTGGCCAGAGATGTATATGGGATGGCCGGTAGATACAGCCTACCAAAACCAGTCCAACATCACCATGGCTCCGAACCTGAAAGGGAAACTGTTGCTCGTTCATGGCGGTCTGGATGACAATGTCAATCCCTCGGCAACCTTCAAGCTGGCAGAAGCCCTGATCAAAGCAGATAAGGAGTTCGACCTGCTGATCATACCCAGCCAGCGACATGGATACGGCGGGGAATACCGGAAGTACTTCTTGAAGAAACGGTGGAACTACTTCATTGAAAATCTTTTAGGCAGGGAACCCCTATGGGAGATCGATTGGTAGATTGAATAAAACAAGGAAAAAGTAAAAAGTAATGCCGTAGGCATCCCCATGGGAAAAGGAAAAAGTATGTGTAACTTGTTTTATGTAGACTGGTGAAGCGACAAAAACTAGCCGAACTCACCCTGGCCGAATTTTATGAGCGTCAGGGTAAAAAGTACGCGTGTGAACAAAAGTCCCGAAGGTGGCGTAGCCATTGTGCCGATTGCCCCATAAGGGACGCCTTTGGCACATCCCTTTGGGGCCTTCTGCAAATCGCTGGTTGAAGATAATCAAACTCCGATGGAGTTTTATTTTATTCCATGTACAACTAATCTACAGAAATCCAAGGCCGATGGCCTTGAATACTATTTTTAGAACCAGGGGGAGAACACCATGGGTGTTCGATTATTGTAGATGATAGAAATTCTCGGAATCGGCCCAACTGCAATGTTAGACAAAGGGAAATAGATCCATGTCCCGAAGATTTGCCATGCGTTCATTAATATAAGTATTCCTTTTTATTTGACTCGTTTATAATTTATCAGTAACTTGCAATAAGACAACCAAATGACAAACCAACAAAATTAAATTATGAAAATCTGGTCTGCGGAAATCAAGGAATTAGAGAAACTACACGATTCGATCAAAGAAGAACACCCGAAACTGGATAATGAACTGGAACGGTTGATAAAGACGGATGATGAAAACATGGTACTGGTGTATGCAAGAAGGTGCCTGGAGGTAATAATTACCGACTTGTGTGAGCGTGAACTAAAAAGGTCCAGGGGGACAGAACCGCTCAAGGGAATTATTGACAAACTGAACAAAGAAGAAAAGGTTCCGCACAACATTATTGTCTCCATGCAGAACCTCAACAGCCTTTCAAGCTTTGGTGCTCATCCGAAAGATTTCGATCCCATGCAGGTGAAACCGGTTTTGCTCGATCTGACAACCTCCCTCAGGTGGTACCTGAAGTATATGGAAAGCCAGGCACTAACGGACACAGAACCGGGAGGTCCGGAGAAAACAAGGGAAAAACCGGCCGATGCCAAAAAAGTATCCCCAGGCGCTAAAAAACGGATCCTGCTTGCTTCAGCCATTGTATTGGTTTGCGTTGTGGTTGTTGTGGCATTGATCCTTACGGATGTAATTAAAGGTGGTAAGGGTGTACAGGCCGGTGATATAAAATCGCTTGTTGTTCTTCCCTTTGGCAATTATACCGGGGCAGATTCACTGGAGTATTTCGTTGATGGGATGCATTCTTCTCTCATTTCGGATATGGGTAAGATCGGCAGTTTGCTTATTCCCGGGAAAACAACATCACGAGCTTTTAAGGATTCAGGAAAGACCATTGCACAGATCACATCTGCAATGCATGTTGATGCAGCACTCGAGACCGATGTCTTGTGCCTGGGGGATTCTATTTGCTTGCAGGTAAGGTTGATTCAGCCTGGAAAGGAAGAAAAACAGCTCTGGATAGCCGATTACAAGATCCCAAGAAACCAGATCCTGAACTGGTATAACGGGGTAACTAAACAGATTGCGGAGGAGGTCATGGTAGAATTGACCCCTGAGGAGGAGCGGTTGCTTGCCAGATCAATAACAGTTGATAGGGAAGCTTATGATGCCTATATGAAGAGTTATCAATATTGGGGTGATCTCAGTCTGGAAGGCCTCACCAAGGCCAAGGAATACCTGAACCTGGCTCTTGAAAAGGATCCTGAATTTGCCCCTCTTTATGCCGGTATGGCTCAGGTGTGGGTGGGATTGGCACAAATGGGATTTGAATCAGGAGAGATTGCCGGACCGAAAATTTACGAAAACTTAAATAAAGCCCTGGAACTTGATCCGGATTTTCCTGATGCACATTATATTATGGCTGTTGTTGCTGTTTGGACAGAATGGGATTGGGAAAAAGGAGAGAAGGAATTTCTTAAGGCTATAGCAATTAATCCCAATGATGCCATGTCAAGAGTACATTATGCACATCTCTTATGGATACTGAAAAGATACGATGAGGCGTATTTTCATTCACAGATGGCGGCTGAACTGGATCCCATGAATCCTCTGGTGCTGGCATTAAGTGCCATGGTGGATGAATACGATAGGCCCAAACAGGCATTGGAAAAATGCAAAAAAGCTCTTGAAATAGATCCGGAGCACTATTTTGCATTGCTTGCCTATGCGGAGGCTACTTATTTCAATGGAAATTATAAAACTTCTATCGAAACAGAGCTTAAAACCTGGCCCGGACTGGATGATAAAGCCAGGGAGGAGATCATGGTCGTATTCCAGGATAAGGGCTATGCAGAAGCAATTCGTACGATGCTTACTTATGTGGAAGAATATGCCAAAACAAATTATGTAATGCATTTTGATATGGGTGAATATTATTTGAAAGCAGGTGACCTGGAAAAATCGATCGAATGGTTTATTAAAGCATATGAAATGCATGATCCAATGATGCCCTACATTACACTATCAGAAATTGGATTTGACGATATAAAGGATGATCCCAGGATCATTGCCATTATTGAGGAAATGAACCTTCCTTTTACGGCACCTGATGAATAAATAACGGGTTGTGCGGTTTATAAGACCATTTCAATATTGCTCTGGAAGATATTTATAATTATATTTCAAAGACTTAATAATTAGTAGTTTACTCATCTTCGTGATTCTTGGTGTCTTAGTGATTTAGTGGCTAAAAATTGCCACTCTCATAACAAGCAAAGAATTATTAAAGTTTTAGGTAGATTATCGATACCTGAAATCAAGGAGGTGAAATCAGTGATGAAAGAGACTTATGTCGACTGACAATCGTTTGACCACAGTATGACAATCGCTTGCCTGCCGGCGAGGCAGGTATGACTATTGTCTGACTATCGTTTCACCGTCCGCACTCCGAAAACCGGCCCGGCCCTGTGTCCCTCGTGGGCCTTGAAGGTAACAGTCACTTTTCGTTTTCCGTATGTCACCTCCTCCGGGATATCATAGGTGAGGTATATAAAGTGTCCATCCTTTTTGTTGGATATGTTTTCCGTTGCGATAACCTGTTCATCAACAAGAATATCAAAGGTTCTTGATCCGGGGAAACCGCCCCAGTATTCCACTGCCACTGCCATGGGTTGTCCCATCATCACGTTCAGGTCGTAGGAGAACCATCCGTTTCGGCTTTCACGGTACCGCCTGTTTTTGAATTCTCCGGGATTGGTTTGTTCGCCCTGGAAATGGTGATCCCGTTCGGGTTGCATCTCTCCGGGTTGCACAAAATCATAGGTCATCTCCTCGATCCTTTTTTTTTCTTCCAGTTGTGCCCGGTATTCAGCCTGAAATTCCTTCCATCGTTCCTCGGTGAACATATCCCAGTATACCGTATAGCGGCGTTCGTATATCGCATAAAAAGGTTTTACGGGGACATCCCTTGGCTGTCCTACTCCGGATGTCATGAAGGTGTTCACCTCGCCGGGAACCGGTTCAAGCCAACCGGAAGGATCACGGTTTTCGGTCATCAGAACAGGTACATACAGGGGATCGGAGGCATCCGGATCGTCCTCCGGACCCAGATCGCCGGCCATGACCAACGGACCATACATGATCGCCACGCGGTTGGTATCATCCGGCATGGTCTCAAGCCGCAAGGTAAAGGGGATATGGATTTCCACCCGGTCGCCCGTTTCCCATTTTCGGGTGATGGGGACAAAACTGGCAGGCGACTGGTTAATCTTCAGCTTCTTTCCGTTTACAACGATCTCCATTCCCTCTTCTGCCCAGTATGGATAGCGAACCTGCAGGGTTAACCGGGTCGGCTGCTCGCATTCAAATTCTATGGTTGTGCCCTGTTCCTCCGGGTATTTTGTTAGTTGCCGTATTTTCATGCTTTTTTCCTTCCAATCCAGCTCTGCAGCAATGAACTGACTGATGAACAACTCCTCATCGTTGTGGAAGAAAATATTTCGTCCATACTTGGAATGATTTTCCATCCCGGTTCCCACACAACAGGTAAACCAGTAAGGATCCTGGTAGGATTTATATCCTCCCATTTCAAGCGAAAGGTTGTAAATAACCCTTCCGTCCTCCGGATGCTGTGAGGAGAGGATGTGGTTGAAAAGCGCCCGCTCGTAATAGTCAGCTACATCGGCTGAAGCTTCCCATTCAAACAGGTGGCGGGTCAGTTTCAGCATGTTGTACACGTTGCATGTTTCGGTAGTCCCACTGCTTAACCTCTTACTCAGCGTATCCGGCGGTCCGAAATATTCATGGTTGCCGTGTCCCCCGGTCACATAGGAATGATGATTGACGATCCGGTCCCAAGCAAATTCTGCAATTTCCCGGTCTTTCTTATCGCCGGTTAATTCATAACGCCGGGCAACACCAATGAGTTTTGGGATCTGCGTATTTCCATGTTTCCCGGGGAAGATGTCTTTTTTCTCAGCCAGCGGCTCCAGGATCGCTTTATGATGGAATATCCGTGACATCTTAAGGTATTTCTCATCCCCCGTGTCACCATACAATTCAGCCAGCACTTCATTGATTCCTCCGTGTTCGCAGTGAAGCATCTCCTGAACCTGTTCATCATTCAGACCCGTAATGATTTTTTCAAGCCAGTCGGCAAACTTCACGGAAATCTCAAGCGCTTTTTCATTGCCACACAGATGGTACGCATCACGCAATCCACCCATCACTTTCTGTTGGGTGTAATAGGGAACCCAGATACCGTTCAGGTCAAATCCCTGTGAACGAATATCTCCTTTCGCCACCTCTTCTTCAAGGATTCGCTTGCCATCGGGGAATGCCCCGATATATCCATCCCCGTCGGCTTCCTGGCATATACCCAGCTCATCTACAATGTAATTGACACGGTCAAGGAAACGCTGATCCCCGGTAGTCTGGTACATCAGTGCACAGGCACTCAGGTAATGCCCCAGGCTATGCCCGGCAATGGTGTTGTCTTCCCATCCATGGTAGTGTTCCGCTTTCGGCTCCAGGCCGGCTTCTGAACGGAATTTTGCAAGCAACCGGTCCGGCTCATAATTCAGCAACGATTGAACATTCAGATCGGTAGCATGTTTGAAAGGACCATCCAGCAACCTGACCTCAGTCAGTTCAAAAGGCAGGGCACGGAAGGTCACCACTTCCGGACCACCGGTAGTAACATGGTTATCTGAGGATGATTGACAGGCAGACATTATAAATCCGATAGTAAAAAATATTAAGTTTAATCTGGTCATGATATTCGATTTTATTGTTACATGTAAAATTAACACCTTATATTTAAATATTCAACCCATTTAGGGTTGTCATCTTCCCGGATATATTGACCACCGGTTGTCACCGGTGGCTATTTAAAGTTATACCCCATTCGGGGTAAAATTTTATGCTTGAGAAATAATTGGGAAGAAGGATCTGTTAAATAATCTGCCTCCAGGTTATTATCCTTTAATAAACAATATGTTAGGGTAAGATGGTATCGATCTCTTTAATAGCACATCGGGTTTTGTTAGTTAAAATGTGAATTGTTACACTACCGGCGGGCCTACGGCATAATTCCGCTTAAAGCGGGATACCTGCCTGACTGCAAGGCAGGTATTCGACTTAATATTTTCAGTTCGAAATTTACTTCTGAAATTATAGTCTCATTTACTTATCAACTTATCAAATAGTGATGCTTTGAGCATAACTTATACACTTATAACTTTTAACCTATCACTGTTCATTAACAGCATAGCTCTCCTGTCTGATTCTCATAAATTATAGTATACTTGTAATACTTTTATTACGTAACCCGGTTATTTCCCATTCCGATATGGCAAACCAGATCGATTCAAGTGTAGACCAGCGATTCTCTTCCCGCTGGGGATTAATTCTGAGTGCAATGGGGATTGCTGTAGGTACCGGTAACATCTGGAGGTTTCCACGAATTGCCGCTCAATCGGGAGGAGATCATGGAGCCGGTGCATTTCTGATCGCCTGGCTGATTTTTCTTTTCCTCTGGAGCATTCCCCTGATCATTGCGGAGTATTCCCTTGGGAAAAGACACCGGTCGGGTGTCGTGGGAATTTTTATTAAAAGTGCTGGAAGAAAATTTGCCTGGATGGGAACGTTTGTGGCTTTTGTCTCCACAGCAATCACCTTCTTTTATACGATCGTTGTGGGATGGTGTATTTACTATTTTGTTCATACACTTATCCATCCCCTTCCGCTTTCTACAGAAGCTGCATGGGCGACCTGGAATAACTACCAGGAAAGCGCCTGGCCATTTCTTTTTCATGTTCTGGCAATCGGATTTGGAGCGCTGGCAATCTGGAAAGGAATAAAATCGATCGAAAAGGTGAATAAGATATTGATTCCCGCCCTGCTGATCATTGTATTCCTGTCCGTAATCCGGGCACTCACTCTCCCCGGAGCCTGGGATGGTATAGCCTATTTGTTCAGGCCTGAATGGAGCCAATTGAAAGATCCACAAACCTGGATTTCAGCACTTACACAAAATGCCTTTGATACCGGAGCGGGATGGGGTTTGTTTCTAACCTATGCAGCATACATGAAGGTGGAGCATGGAACAGTGAAGAATGCCTTTACCACCGGAATAGGGAACAATACAGTATCCCTTCTTGCCGGGATCATGGTTTTTGGAACGGTATTCGCAGTGTTACGTACCGAAATGGGAATGCAGGATCCCCAGGTCCTGGAGATCATGAAAACCAGCGGTCCTGCTTCAACAGGATTAACATTTATCTGGATGCCTCAACTGTTTGCCCGGATGATGTTTGGTAATCCGCTGGCAGTGCTCTTCTTTCTTGGCCTTGCCTTTGCGGGATTTTCTTCTTTGATTGCCCAGCTGGAGCTGCCCACCAGGGTGATGGTGGATACAGGATTGAAACGCCCGGTGGCCATCGGGTTGGTGGTTGCTTTTGTTTACCTGCTTGGAATACCCTCTGCAAGAAACCTGAATATCCTGAGCAACCAGGATTTCGTCTGGAGCGGAGCGCTCATGATTTCAGGTGCATTCATTGCCATTGCTGTGATCAGACAGGGAGTGAAAGGAGTGATGCAGGAAATCAATGAGATGCATAACGACTGGTCCGTCGGAAAATTCTGGAGCATGACAATCAGGATATTCATTCCGGTAGCAGCGACCTTCTTATTGTTCTGGTGGCTTTTCGAATCCTTTATGGAAGGAGAGAGCGAACAATGGTATAACCCCCTGAAACCTTTCAGCCTGATGACCTGCCTGGTTCAGTGGTTCGTGGTGATCGGCATATTCATCGGTCTTAACCGGAAAATTACCGGGAAAACGATAGGATAAGAAGTGCCTAAAATGCCTAAAATAAAAATGATTGAGGTATCCATAGCATTCCTCTGGAAAAGACATTTGCTAATTTGAGACACTTTAGGCATTTGAGACATTTGAGACATTTACTAATTTGAGACATTTGAGGCATTTATTAATTTAAGGCATTTCATTTAATAAAGTTCTAAAAACTCATACCCGTTCCCCGACCAGTCCAGAAAACGGATGAAATCGTTCATTGATATGACCAGTGTTGCGGTATTAACGTTAGGGTGAAATCCAACCTTTTCAGCCTTTTCGAGCTCCTTATCGATAAAGAGATAGACATGATTTTTCTGGTCATTGATCAACCCGAACGGAGTAACGGAACCCGGTTCAAGTTCCAGGTATTTAGCCAGCCTTTTTTCCGAGGCAAAGGTAAGTTTCCCCTGCTTCAACCGCTGTTCGAGATCCCGGATGTTGAGATCCTGTTTGTGTTCGAGAATCACCAGGTAATGCCTGTTTCCCTTATGATTCCTGAAGAATATGTTTTTACACCGGGTCCCCCGGATCTTTTCCCAGAACGGGATAGCCTCCTTTACGGAATATACGGGCGGGTGTTCATAATATTCGAAACTGATATTCAGATCGTTAAGAATTTGGTACAGTTCTTTCGGTCCATTCATGGGTTGCTGATTTCCGTTTACCCAAAAATAGGAAGAAATGATATATTCCACCAAATTTACGAGGGATGATCTTTATTCATCTGATTTATTCCTGATAATCAAATGTTTGCCTAAAGATTGACCGCTGATTCAGATTGGTTAAGCCGGATGATACAGGAGAATCCTGAAATCCTTTAAATTATTGTTTATGTGTCAGTTAGGAAAATACTTTTAATTGAGTATAAATTAAAATTATTATACGATCGGAAGCGATATTATTTATTATATCTATATTTAAGCCTGTAATCCTAAAAATCTAAAGCTATGCGAAAGATCACGATGAGTTTGCTCTCTATTGTATTGGGATGCCAGATGGTATTTGGCGGGATCATGACCAACACAAACCAGAGCGCTTCATGGGTCAGGATGCTGATCAGGAATGCATCGACCGACATTGATGCTGTCTATTACAATCCGGCAGGATTATCCAAATTATCGGATGGTTTTCATATTTCCCTGAATAACCAGTACATCACCCAGGGTAAAACCGTCACAACCGATTATTTGTATCTGAATGGAACTCCGAAGGATTTTGAAGGCGAAGTAAAAGCACCGATTTTCCCCGGGGTATATGCGGCATTCAAAATTGGAAAATTTGTTATCTCAGCAGGATTCAACCCGGTTGGTGGTGGTGGAAGTGCGGATTTTAATGACGGTCTTCCATCGTTCGAAATGCCTGCATCCGATCTGGTTCCCTCTTTGAATGCGTATGGGATTGAAGGGTATAGCCTGAAGACAAATTTCTCAGGAACTTCGGTTTATTACGGAATTCAGGCAGGCCTTACCTATGCGATAAACGATATGATATCCATCTATGGAGGAGCAAGGTATATCATTGCAAAGAATACCTATCAGGGAGCCCTGGAATCCATTATGGTATCCGGAACGGGGATTGATCCGATTGCCCCGGATAATTTCATGTATGATCTGGCAGCTCTGGCGACAGCCGGTGCAACATCTGCAACTGGTGCCGGTGATGGAATGCAACCGTTAATTGATGGTGGTGCAGGGGCATTTACTTTTCAGCAAGCAGAAGATAATTTTGTGATTGATGCACCTACCCGGGCTGCATTAGAGGGAGGGTTGTTAAGCCTGGGTTATCCTCAGGTCGCCATCGACGCCATGACCCTTTCAGTTGCACAGGGGTCCTACTATGGAGCAGCAACGGCCCTTACTACTCAGGCTGCCACAGCCACCCAGACCGGTGATTATTTTGATGTATTGCTTGCCGATCAGGAGGTTGATGTCGAGCAGAATGGCACGGGAATCACCCCCATTATCGGGATCAACATTTCACCCATTGACGCCCTGAACATTGGGATCAAGTACGAATTCGCCACAAAACTTGAACTGGAAAATTCGACAGCAACCGATAAAACCACAGGACTGCCCATGGGAGGATTGATCGGTTTTATTCCACCTGCCAACATGATATATATGTTCCCCGATGGTGCAAAAACAAGGGGAGACCTGCCTGCACTCCTTACCGTGGGTGCCAGCTTTGATGTAGGATCAATACTCACCCTGCACGGTGGATTTCAATACTATTTCGACAAATCGGCGAATTATGGAAAAGCCTTGAAGAATGAGGATCTCATCGATGCCAACAACTGGGAAGCCGGTCTTGCCGTTGAGTATTACCTGAATGATAAGTTTACCCTGAGTGCCGGTTATCAGCACAATGAGACAGGCGTAAAACCGATCTACCAGTCCGACCTCAGTTACAGCCTTAACACCAATACTTTTGGTGGCGGAGCAAAATACCGGATCAATGAGATGCTTGCCATTAACCTGGGTTTCAGCTATTCTATATATAAGGACCAAACGGTTGAAGGTTTGCATGATGTCGGGGGCCAGGGCGTGGATTTTGAGGATTTCAGCCAGTCGTATGCAAAGAATGCAATGGTCATCGGACTCGGACTGGACCTGAGCTTTTAATACGAAATCAAATTGAAACAAATAGGCTGTCTCCGATAAGGCAGCCTATTTTTTCGTACTTTGGTATTCTCATTTGGAGATACTTCTATGATGATGAAACGTGCTTTAATTGCTTTTCTGCTTCTGATCTTTCTGCAGGTAAGTGCACATTGCCAGGTTTTCGAAATGCCCGGTGCAGAGGCGAAAAGTCATGCCGAACTGACCATTACACGCATTCAGATCACTTCCGATTATACCATTGTTCACCTCAGGAACCAGAACATGCTGGTGAAAGATGCATGGGCTTGTGTCGATCGGAAAACCACCATCCGGACTTCCGATGAGGTTAACCATTTGCTGCTTCGTGCAGAAAATATTCCGCTCTGTCCTGAACTGCACCGGTTTGATTCCCTTGGAGAGATCCTTGAATTTACACTCTATTTTCCACCCATTGATCCATCCAAGGGAAGGATCGACCTGGTAGAAGATTGCGAACAATCCTGTTTTTTCTTTCAGGGGATCATCCTGGATAACAGGCTAAACCGCGATATTCACTCGTATGATGAAGCGTATGACCTTTACCTGAAAAAGGAATTTGAAAGTTCACGAAAGATCTTCACGGGAATTGTTCAGGATATCCCGGATAATCCCACACATATCTATTCCTTCGCTTACTATTACCTGATCCTGATAAGCCATGAGACCGGCGATAATAAGGGAGCAGCAGAATGGCTTAAAAAACTGAAAGCCTCCGGATTACCCGACCGGCACTCCATCATCCGCCGCATTGATGAAATGGGGGTAATTGAGGAGTAAAGGGTTAAAAAAGTGATACGATGACTCGAAGTCATCGTATCACTCATTACCACTATTCTTTTTGAGCCTGTATCACTTACAATCTAAACCGGTATGAAAGTTTTACCAGGAATATATTGTGTGGACGGACATCAAATAGTTCTTCCATGTTCTCCCCCAGGTTGAATTGCCCGTCCGCCACATATTCCGTTCTTCCCTGGGACCATACCAGGTAGAGTGTTGATCCGGGAATGTATTCCCAGCGAAGGACCATGTTTGAACGAAACTGCTTGAAATTAAAATCCGGGTACTCAAAACCATAATCGTAATTTGAATCTCCGTCTTCATCCACAACATAGCCATCATCGGGATTCAGCAGGATGATCTCTTCTTCGGTATAGTTATGGAAACGGTCACTGAATGCATCAGCATGCGGGTCGGTGATCATTTTGAACCGGTCGTAGGTCCCGGCTGATATAAAGGGTTGTCCCCAATACTGAATAGTCAGGTTGGGCGTGATGCTGAAATTCAGCCTCAATGAGAGCATCACTGTTTTCTGATCGATGGATCCGAACAGATACCGTTCTTCCTCTCCCAGTTCGATCTTATCGATGAATTGCAATTCACGTTTATTCAGGCTGAGTGATGGGACAAGGGATAGATCCAGGGCATTGCTGGGCTTCAGGGAAATGAAAAAACCATAATGCTGATTTGTACTGCTGCCTTCAAACCCCCAGTTGTGGCTTGTAAAAAATCCTGCAGAGATTTTTTTCCGGTTATCGGTATCCAGGTCGGTTGAAATATTGATAGACCCCGGTATGTTGATAGAAGGACCACCACGCAGTGTGGCATTGGACAGGGTGTTTCCATCCATACTGATCCCTCCTCCAAAACTCCAGTAGTTTTTGAATTGCATGTTGAGGTTGATATTCCCCCCGGTAACATTATGGTTCCAGCCAAAATCCCAGGCATTCCACTGGTTCAGGTTAATATTTAAGCTCCGGAAAATGCTGAAGGGTTCCCAGATTCTGTATCCGACCCATAAAACCTGCAGCATCTCATCGGTTGAGCGTAAGTATCCGAGATCGTTCACCTCAAGTCCGGGTGATTTCCAGGAGAAAAATAAACCGTATCGAAGGTGGCCTTCTCCAATTTTAGTGAATGATAAAACACCACCGCTGCCTGTTAGTGAAGTCCTTGAGGAATCGAGATCCAGGTATTCGGCATCGGGTCGTTGATAATACCTCGCTGATGATTCCTGGGTTCGGATGATGGCTTCTTCCGAGCCACGGACATGACTGAAGTAGGTCTTGAAGGAAATGTTGTATGTCCTTTCTTTTATATCGTGGCTGAAATGGACACCACCGGTATAGGCATCTTTGTGAAGAAATTCCAGGTTCGGGTCGTCGATCCTGCGGTTGGTGGATGTGAACATTCCGCCTACCACGGTCTGACCTTCGCGGAAATCTTTCTGTACTGTGCCTACGATATAGTTTGTTAAGGGTTCCACCGCTTCCGCATGCCGCTCTCCTTCGATATCAACTTTTGCCACTTCTTCGGAAGTAACGCTCTCCAATATACCAACAGACCATCCCTTTTTTGTTTTACCCGTTAGTTTTGCCGCTCCGAGAATGGAGGTGTTTTCCGGGAATTTCACGGATGCATCGTCCTCAACGTCAGGGTAGTGCTGCGGTCTTCTTCCTATACGGCGGGAGTAAAAAAGATTTTCGTCTGCCATGTCACCATCACCAAACAACAACGGCAGGCTCATGATGCTTCTTCCTTCAATAAAAAAGGGTCGTTTCTCCTCGAAAAAGGTTTCGAATGCAGTGAGGTTCACCTCGGAGGGATCGGCTTCCACCTGTCCGAAATCGGGATTCACCGTAAAATCCAGGGTGAGATTATTGGTAACGCCGATTTTCCCATCCACACCGGCTGCAAAATTATTCCGTTTCCCCGTTTCAAACGGATTTCCTTCCACTTTTTTGAACCGTTCCGTGCTGCCAACAACATAGGGAGCAATTTCGACCTGCCTTTTGGGCTGGATTCCTGATATTCCGTGAAGTTCTCCGAAATTGTGAACAATCCCGGATGCATCCCGGGGAAGATGCTGCCAGAAAGAGGTCTCCTCCTTTCGGAAAAGGTACCGTGCTATCTGCACTCCCCACACCTGGTCTTCGGTTTTGTCGAAGCGTAACTGGCTTAGCGGGATCTTCATCTCGGCTGACCACCCCTCCTCATTCACATCTGCTGCAACCCACCAGATGGGATCCCAGGTCCAGTCTTCAGTCTCCCCGTCACTGGTAAACACGCCGTCCATCTTTACCCCTGCAGCGTTTACAACAAAGGCAAACGCCGTGCGATGGTCATGATAACTGTCAAAAAGCACACCAACAAAATCCCCGTCGATATCATCCCTCCTCGATCTGCGACGGCTGATGCTGTCAGGACTGTTGTCAAGAGCCCTGATCCCAACATAGATATTGTCATTATCATAAAGTATTTTACATAACGTTTCCTGTGAGGGATCTTTTCCTTCATACGGTTCATGTTGTATGAAATCCCCATACCAGTTCCCATCTTGCCACATGGCTTCCGATAAGCTCCCATCCAGAATAAAACCACCTGACTCAACCCGGCTGGCGATCAGGACTTTCTTTTCATCATTACTCCCACCAGCAAAACCAAACCAGTAAGAAGAAAGGAATAAAAACAGTAAAAAAAACGACTTCTTCATGGATAAACAGGTAATTCATAAATAGTTAACTCCTGTTAGGTACTCAATAAATATGCCAATAAGGATAACATCCCCCAGATCAGAAATGTATCGATGCATTGCGGATTTTTATCCCCGGATGAAATTGTTCGGTATTGAAACAACCACCGTTCAGAATCGAACAATCTCCTGCTAAAAAATGCCGTACCTCAATAACGGTGGGACAGAGAGGATATTGAGTTAATTTTTTCCTAAAGAATCATCAAATAATAGCAGATGGGTTTGATTCTAATTTTTTTTTGTAACTTGTATACAAAATTTGTTGAATTGAATCGATAGAATACAACTGAAAACCCCGGACTATGAAAAAGAAAATTCTACTCTCCCTGGTTTTAGCAGCATCTGTAACGTTTTTATTTGCACAGGAATACAGCTTAACTCCTACCGTTATTTCAACTGCCGGGCACTTCAATTCTGCCGGTGGATACAGCCTGTCAGGAACAATCGGTGAACTGGCAGTTACGACACTGGATCCGGGCGGATCATATATCCTTACACAGGGATTTCAGCAACCCTTTGCCGTTGGAGTGAATCCCGGTTTTGATGACCTGGGAATGGATTGGTCTGTGAATGCCTACCCCAATCCGGTTTCCGATTTTCTCAATATCCGGTTCAATATCGAAAACCCTGTCGATTTTAACATTGAGATCATTGATCTTACCGGGAAAAAACTCTGGATCAGGAACTATCCGGGGATCATGCCACAGGAGGTCATTTCAATTGATCTTTCAAGATATGTGAGAGGAGTGTATATGTTAAGGATCGCTACACCAGACCAGAAAGTGAATAAGATCTATAAGATTCAGAAGTTCTAAACCGATTTGATCCGAACACACTGTATTGGTATCTGAAACTGATAAACCGGACACTATTTTATCCCCATTTTTTTGCCATAGCATTCCACTCTTCTCAAATCGTTGTATATCTAAGCGAATAAAAGATCTGTAACTATTTTATTATTTGAAACATAAAAGCATACAATAACCAAAAATCTACAATCATGAAACGACTTCTACTATTATTGCTCACTGCTCACCCCGAAACGGTGAGAATCCCTGCATCGCCGGTTACTGGCGGCCATAGCCTATGGCGACGGCACGCAGGCAGGTTTGATTCTCTTACCGTTTCGAGGATCCTCGAGAATCAATCGAATTTCCCAACGAAAATTCGTGATTTCCGGGACTGCTCACACCTGATTATCAGACAATTAAACATCACTCCTCGTTCTTTTAGAATGTTGTCTCTAAGTCATAGATTATCTGTTATTCCACGCGTAATATTGACTTTTATCTTTGTACTTTTTTCTTTTTTCTTTCTGAGCAAGGCACTTGCTCAGGCACCGGAAAAACTAACCTATCAGGGCGTTGCCCGGAATTCCTCCGGTGAAACCCTGAAAGAGACAAACATTGAGATCAAGTTTGGTATTCATGCAGGAAGTGCAGGTGGTGAACTTGTCTGGGAAGAAACGCATGCTACCGTGACAAACGATTTCGGATTGTTTTCCCTGATGATCGGAGATGATGGAGCCACACAAGGAGGAGGAACCCTATCCAGTTTTTCTGAGATCGACTGGGCATCAACACAGTATTTCCTGAATGTTCAGTTGAAAGTGGATGCTGATTTTATTGACATGGGAACATCGGAGATGTTGTCTGTTCCGTATGCCATGTTTGCTAAATTTGCAGCCACTTCAGGAGAATCAACAACTTCCTACTGGATTGATGGAGCCAATGTCGTTACAACCACTGTCGATGTTGGTATTGGTACACCATCTCCTGCCGGAAAACTTGATGTACAGGGGGATGGTGATGAAACGGATAATGATCCGCTCTTCCAGGTGAAACGGAAAGATGGTGAAACGGTATTTGCAGTCTATCCCGGAGGCGTAAGGATCAATGTGGAGGATGCACAAAAGAAGGGAACCAAGGGAGGTTTTGCGGTAGGAGGTTTTTCTCCGGGGAAAGGATTGACAAATGATTTTATGTATGTTACTCCAGACAGTGTAAGGATATATGTTGACGAAACAGCAACCAAAGGGACCAAAGGCGGATTTGCCGTGGGTGGATTTAGCCCCGGGAAAGGTGATCCAACCGATTTTGTTCACCTAACCCCTGACAACTATTTTATTGGTCACCGGGCTGGTGATGCTATTACAACTGGTCTTTATAATTCTTTTGTCGGGTATGAAGCCGGTTTGAGTACAACAGAAGGAATAAATAATGTCTTCATAGGGCATGAATCCGGATGGTCAAACACTGTTGGTGAATATAATGTTTTTATTGGCAACAGTACCGGGAAGAGCAACACAATGGGATCTTGCAATATTATCATTGGTGATGAAGCGGGAATCTCAAATACAGAAGGTTCAGGGAATGTAATAATGGGGGATTGGGCCGGGTATGCAAATACAGAAGGGAGTCATAATGTATTTATTGGTGATGTGGCGGGATCTTCAAATAGCACAGGTTGGGACAATGTATTCATCGGACCCTATGCCGGATGGTCAAACACTGTTGGTGAATATAATGTTTTTTTGGGTTTGAGTGCCGGGGAAACGAATGATGATGGTAACTCGAATACCTTTATAGGAGCGGGAAGTGGTTATGACAATGTTTCGGGTTCTGAAAACGTCTTCATCGGTTTGTCGACCGGAGCTGCCAATACCGGGAATAACAATACATTTGTCGGATCGTATGCCGGTGAGAATAATGTATCTGGTGAAAATAATGTATTTATCGGGTATGGTGCAGGACAGGACGAAATGGGATCCGGGAAGCTACATATAAACAATAACAATATTTGCTCAGAACCATTAGTGTACGGGGAATTCAGCGCTACGGATCCCTATCTGAATATCACTGCCGCTACAGATATCACTGGTGACATGAGTGTGACAGGCAACATGGGTGTCGATGGAGATATTACAGGAACTAATATTACTGAAATATCCGATCTTAGGTGGAAGACCAATATTGGAGACTATGATAATGCTTTGATGCAGGTCACCAAACTTCGTGGAGTGACATTTAACTGGATTAATGATGGGACAAAAAGATTAAATCCCGATGAACCTCAGATCGGTCTCATTGCCCAGGAAGTTGAGAAGGTAATACCTGAGCTTGTAAGAACAGACCAGCAAGGGGACAAATCGGTCAACTATTCAAAACTGACCGTGGTTCTTCTGGAAGCCCTGAAAGAGCAGCAAAAGATGATCGAAGAGCTGCAACGGGAGGTTGAACTGCTTAAACAAAAAGATGAGAGGTAAACAGCGGGAAAATCCATTCCTGCAGATTGATTTTTCCCTTTTGATAAACAGTCCATTTTCTTCCATGAAAATAAGTGGGAAAATGCAACCCTTTTGCTCAAAATGGAGTTTAATATATATTTAGACAGTCTCTTTTTTCTTAAAGTAAAATAAATAAATCCATTAGAATAAAAAACCCAATGCCATGAAACGAATTCTACTTTTCCTGTTCACTCTTCACTGTTCACTCTTCACTCTTTTAGCCCAGGCACCGCAAGGCTTTAACTACCAGGCGGTAGCCCGTGATGACGGTGGAGAACTGTTAGTCTCACAGAATATCGAGGTAAAGATCGGCATCCGTGCGGGGAGCGAGAGCGGTACACTGGTTTGGGAGGAGACCCATGCGGTAACGACCAATGCGTTCGGACTGTTTACGCTTATGATCGGCGATCCGGAAGCCACAGCCGGCTCGGGCTCAGCAGCCACTTTCAGTGATATCGAATGGGGCACCGGGGCACACTACCTGGAAGTTTCCGTCAAGGTCGATGCCAGCTTTATACCGATGGGCACCTCGGAGCTCCTGTCCGTTCCGTTTGCCCTTTTTGCAGAAGAGGGTAACGAAGGCCCGATGGGACCTGCCGGACCGACAGGGCCGCAGGGACTGCAGGGGGATAAAGGAGACAAGGGAGATACCGGCGAGACCGGACCGCAGGGGATCCAGGGTCCCAAAGGCGATAAGGGTGATCCGGGAACAGGACTGACCAACCGGGGAACCTGGGTCAGCGGAATTGTTGTGAACGAAGGGGATTATGTGTTTGACCGCTCATCGGGTGATCCGCTGATCAATTCCATGTGGATCTTTCAGGGTACACCACCCTATACTTCTACCACACAACCCTACCTTGATCTGGCTAACTGGATAGAGTTTGAAGCACCGGCAGGACCGGAGGGTCCGGAAGGACCACAGGGACCGGCAGGACCGGAAGGGCCGAAAGGAGATACCGGGGACACCGGGCCACAGGGACCGATAGGTGCGACAGGACCAACAGGACCGACAGGGCCACAGGGTGAAACAGGACCACAGGGTCCGATCGGACCGAAAGGGATCGATTGCTGGGACCTGAACGGGAACGGGATCAATGATCCGGAAGAGGATGTGAACGATGACGGGTTCTGGAATGCAGAAGACTGCACAGGTCCGGAAGGTAATCCGGCAACAGACGACCAGGACCTGCACCTGTCAGGCGATATCCTGACCATCGATAACGGGGTAAATAACATCGACCTGTCCGGATACCTGGATAATACCGACGCACAATCCCTCCAGATGACGGGTGATGTATTGTCCATTTCGGGCGGAAGCGGCACTGTCGACCTCTCTCTCTACGGTGACGATGCCGATGCAAATCCAACCAATGAGTTCCAGAGCCTTACTTTAAGCGATCATACACTGGGACTTACCAATGATGGAACCACCGTGGACCTTTCTCCTTATCTGGATGATAGTAATCCATGGGTACTGGGGAATAAGAAAATTTATTTCAATGATGGAAATGTTGGAATTGGAACAGACAGTCCGGACAGTCATTTGGAGGTGGTGGGAAACATAACAGGAGACCCGGTAGACCCGCTCTTTGAAGTGAAAAGAAAAGATGGACAAACCGTGTTTGCCGTATATGAGGACAGCGTTAGAATTTTTGTTAATACAGAGGAAACAGGAAAAGGAACCAAGGGAGGTTTTGCCGTGGGTGGATTTGCTCCCGGTAAAGGTGTGTTCGAACAGGAATACCTCCGGGTGACTCCCGATAGTGTCCGGATCTATATCGATGAGACAATTACCGGTAAAGGAACCAAAGGAGGATTTGCTGTCGGGGGATTCAACCCGGCTACAAAATCATCCCCCGTGAGCCTGTTTCATTTAACGAAAGATAATTATTTCATTGGACATGAAAGCGGAGTTAATAACACCACAGGTCTTTATAATTCATTCTTCGGCTTTCAGAGCGGCCGTTCAAACACCACCGGAAGCAACAATGTATTCATGGGCTACCGTTCAGGATACAGTAATATGGATGCCGATAATAACGTTTTTATCGGAAATGAAAGCGGGTTCAAAACAGAAGATGGATATGGTAACGTCTATCTGGGATTCCATGCCGGACATGAAAACCAGGCAGGATATGGAAACTCGTTTGTGGGTTATGGCAGCGGATACAACAACAATGCCAATTACAACAGCTTCTTCGGATTCAGAAGTGGATACTTCAACACGACAGGGACATACAATGTGTTTCTGGGGTATTATGCCGGTTACAAAAATACAACCGGGACGGATAATATCTTTCTTGGGAACTATAGCGGCTATGGTAACACAATTGGAAATACCAATATCATGATTGGGAAATTAACCGGCAGGAGTAATACCGAAGGTTCATCCAATATCTTTATCGGTGACCAGTCCGGGCAATATAACACAACAGGAAGTTTCAATGTTATGCTGGGGTACCAGAGCGGGTATTACAATACCGTTGATGGTGTGACCGGCGATCAGGGTTCCTATAACACCATGTTGGGATACAAATCAGGATACAACAACAGACAGGGATACAACAACGTGATGGTGGGTTACCAGACCGGTTTAGGAAATACTTCAGGGAAGGAAAACGTTTTTATGGGATTTGAATCAGGCAGGTCCAATACAACCGGTGAAAGCAACGTGTTCATCGGTAACCAGAGCGGATTCAGCAATACCAACGGTGTAAACAACATGTTTATCGGCTCGCTGACCGGATACAAAAACACAGGCGGAAAATACAACATCTTCCTCGGTAACAGCAGTGGATATAACAATACATTAGGATACTATAATACCTTCCTGGGTTATTATGCAGGGTATAATAATACCTCCGGGTTTGATAACATTTTCCTTGGTAATTACTGCGGGTATGAAAACACAACAGGAAAGAACAATATTTTCATGGGGTATAAGGCAGGACAGTATAATAACGCCAACTTCAATATCTTCATCGGTGATGCCAGTGGTTACAACAATACGAATGGAGGAGTTACCGGTGACCAGGGGGCATTTAATATATTCGTAGGTTATCTGTCAGGTTTCAACAACCGTACAGGATACAACAATGTATTCATGGGATTTCAGTCCGGACAGGACAATACCTCAGGATATGATAATGTTTTCATGGGTTATAATTCCGGTAGTTCGAATACAACCGGGTATTCAAATGTGTTCATCGGTGATGAGAGCGGATTCAGCAATGAGGATGGATTTTATAATACATTTATCGGGTCCAGGAGTGGATATGGCAATACAGAGGGTCACTACAATGCATTTGTTGGCTTTCTGGCCGGTGAAAACAATACGACAGCCGATTATAACTGCTTTTTTGGGTACAGAACAGGGCGCTACAATACCACAGGTCAGTGGAATGCCTTTTATGGGTTCCAGGCAGGTTACCGTAACTCCATAGGGAATTACAATTCCTACTTCGGTCCAAACGCCGGGTTCAATAATACCGAAGGATCAAATAATACATTCCTTGGTTACTGGACCGGTTTTAATAACAAAACAGGAGCGAACAATACTTATTTGGGTTATCGGGCCGGTTATTCTGGCGCCGATGCATCCGGATCAAACAACATAATGATTGGTCCTGAAGCAGGATACGGTAATGTTCTTGGAGAAGATAATGTATTCATTGGAACACAGGCTGGCTATACAAACTCCGAAGGCCATGACAACATCGCGATCGGGAACCTGGCCGGATACAGCTTAACCACCGGAGACTACAATGTCTCTATCGGGTCAAATGCGTTGACCTCAAATAAAACCGGAAATTATAATACCGCTGTCGGGTATCAGGCAGCTGAGAATACCACTGCCCAATGGAACACCATGGTGGGTTATCTTGCCGGGAACACCAATACTACGGAAGGCAGCCAGGTTATGATTGGTTATCAGGCGGGAGAGCTGGTAACAGGTGGTTATAATACGATGGTAGGATCCCTTGCAGGCAGAGAAAGTGGTGCAGGTTCACGTAATGTATATGTCGGCCTTTGTGCCGGTCAATATGCAACCGGTGACTATAATGTATTTCTTGGCAGGTGGGCCGGGCGATATGGTGGAGCTTCCGATTACCAGCTGATCATTGAAAGTGAATACAATGGTTCGGATAATGCAAATAATGCCCTTATTTATGGGGATTTTCTTAATGATCAACTCACGTTTAATAGTACACTTGATGTTACCGGTGATGTTAACTTCGGAGATACATCTCCTATGGGTAAGTTTAATATAGGAGGTAAC
The DNA here is from genome assembly GCA_964481765.1 of uncultured Rikenellaceae bacterium. Lineage (GTDB taxonomy): Bacteria > Bacteroidota > Bacteroidia > Bacteroidales > VadinHA17. Next base: position 22,260 of record CAYZVJ010000044.1, read on the forward strand.
GGTGGGATACAGGGTGTTATGGTTGTTAATCGATTTACCGATGATGGTGTTCTTATACGGTTCAGAAAAGATGGAGGCACTGTAGGTGATATAACCGTTGCTTCAGGAGTTGTTTCATACAATGCATTTACAGGATCTCACTATGCATGGACGAATGAACAGATTGAAAAGGGCATGCTTGTTTCAATGACCGGTATGAATCATTCTCTGGAAGGAAATGACGAGGGTGAAATACTGTATGGAATTACCCAGACCAACAGAGCAAATGATCCCAATATTCTTGGAGCTTATCTATCTATTCAAAATCCCGGCCAACCATCAACCTCAAGTAATCCCCATTTAATTATGGCTGTGGGTAATGGGAATATCTGGGTTGTGGATAATGGCGAAGACTTACAGCAGGGAGATTACCTGATTTCTTCAACTGTTCCCGGGCATGCTATGAAAGATGATGGGGAATATGATATTGCCTACGTGATTGCCAGGGTTGCAGAACCTGTCCGTTGGGCAGAAGTTGATCAGCATATCGATGGGAGAAAACACAAATGCGTTTCTGTTTTCTTTGAATCGTTCACTGCAAATCACAAGGCTGAGAAATTGGAGAAGGAAATCGAAAATCTGAGAAACGAGCTTGAATTGGTAAAACAGAACAATATCTCCTCCATGAGCATGGAAGAAGATATACATGTCCTGAAAACAGAACTGGAAGTCCTGAAACAAATGATCGGGATAACGGCAGTTGACAAGATTAAAGAGTAATCACCACTTGTAACATATGGGTTTTTGAATAACGAGAAATACTAAAATGATTGATAAAATGAAATTCAGCAGAGTCTTATTCGTTATAGTATTTGGGATAATGGTACCCTGTGGATTATTGGCTCAGGAACTAAACCCGACCGTTGTCTCTACAGGAGGCAGCTACCTTTCCGCAGGTGGTTATACCCTTTCGGCAACCATCGGGGAGATTGCCGTTACAACGCTGAAATCGGCCACCCTCACGCTGACACAGGGATTCCAGCAACCCTATGATATCGGTGTGGGAATCAAGGAAACAGGGCTGGACTGGTCCATCACCGCTTACCCCAACCCGGTATCCCAGTTCCTCAACATCCGGTTCGATGTGACCGAACCGCTCGACCTGAACATGGAGATCATGGATATTGCAGGCAGGAAACAGATGATCCGGGAACTCTACTATGTGACCCGGGGAGATGTCGTGACCTTTGATCTCTCCGGTCTCAGCCGGGGTGTTTACCTGGTCAGGATCTATACACCCGACCGGCGGGTGCAAAAGACATACAAGATCCAGAAGTTTTGATGTTTTTGAGTGATACGATGACTAAGCGAAAGCCGGTTATGCAGTGGCAAGTCATCGTATCACTCTTTCCAGGTTTAATCCTTATCATTGTATTCGTACCACGAACTCCATACACTCTTACCCCCACTTAGTCGTAGTACGAAAATTCTATTCTGTAGCTTAACCGGTCAGACCGTCCGTCTATACCTGCCTCTTTTAAGTCCCATCGGCCTGCCCGGCTGGGGACGGCATGTTTTTAGAACCGTATCACTATGCTTACTCTCGGTCCGACGCGATCTATAATTGAGGGACCACATGGGTGACCGGTTTCCATAGACTCCGGTGGGATGCCTCGTGCCCTTTTTGACAAACAACCGGATTCTGTACATGAATAGTACTCTTTAAATGAAACAATTATCTCCTTAAGTGAGTAAAACATTTGATGTAGTGACGTCTATTTTCTTAAAAATAGATAACTTGTATATCTTCAATTTTTATAAAGGATTACACAATAGAAAACACAGTAAAATAACCGTAAAGACAATAGCCATGAAACGACTACTTCTTTTTCTGTTCACTGCTCACTGTTCACTGCT
>CAYZVJ010000045.1:0-21411 GCA_964481765.1 uncultured Rikenellaceae bacterium
CCTTCTCCTCAGCGGAAAAATGAATCGTCTCCTCTCCTCCGTAAAGTACACAGGGAACCCTCTCCTCTTTCCTAATCTTTTTAGTGAATTTCTTTCCAACCTCTTTCCTTATCTCCCCGTTAATTTCAAAAGTTTCCATCAGTACTGAATTTTGTTTGTGCTACTCAAAGTCAGGTTCCGTTCGACTGATATCGGAAGGAAATCCCGGCTTCCCATCACACGTGAGTATATCTCAAGTAATTTTGGGCTGCAAATATAATAACTTTATGTGATAAAACTAGAACTTATCGACTGATAATTATATACCTTGTTTATTACATCAGCGAATACCTCGGCAATGGAGACAACCTTAATTTTGCTGCTCTCTTTTCTGATAGGAATTGAATCGGTAACCAACACTTCCAAAAGGGGAGAATTTTCAATGCGTTCGTATGCCGGACCGGACAGAACCGGGTGAGTAGCCGTTGCACGCACACTCTTTGCACCCTGCTCCATCATCATCTCTGCAACCATCGTAAGCGTACCGGCAGTATCAACCATATCATCCACGATCACAACATTCTTCCCCTGTACATCCCCTATTATTGTAATCTCCCCGACATAATTTGCCTTTTTCCTCTGCTTATAACAGATTACCATTTCACAATTTAAAAACCGGGAATAGGCATTTGCCCGTTTCGTTCCACCCATGTCCGGAGCTGCAATGACCAGGTCTTCAAGATTGAGGTTCTTGATGTAAGGTACAAAAAGCGAAGAGGCATATATGTGGTCGACCGGTACATTGAAAAATCCCTGTATCTGGTCAGCATGCAAATCCATCGTCATGACCCTGTCAACACCAGCTGCAGTCAATAGGTCGGTGATCAATTTGGCTCCGATGGAAACCCTTGGCTTGTCCTTCCGGTCCTGACGGGCAAATCCAAAATACGGTATGACGGCGACAATCTTATAAGCAGATGCTCTCTTCGCAGCATCAATCATAAGAAGCAATTCAAATACATTATCGGTGGGAGGAAAGGTTGACTGAATGATGAAGACACTGCATCCCCTGACTGACTCCTCAAATGAGGGCTGAAACTCTCCATCGCTGAATTCCATTACCGAACTTTTACCCAATGTGGTTCCAAAATGCTCGGTGATCTTCTCGGCAAGATACCTGGATTGTCTCCCGGTAAAAAATTTTAAAGGGGCTTTTACGGTCATGACATCATGAATTTTTGGGTTGATACAGTTTTGTTTTCGAGCTGAACAAAATTAAAAATATAATTGGTTATTGAGGGTATAAGCATTTACTTTTTAAGCATTAATCCTTGATTCATTTCATCAATGTAATCCAGTACCTCCTCTCTTCCCTTCCTTTTGACAGTTGAAACCTGGAAAATGGGGGGCAACGACTCCCACGACTTCAGCATGCTTGCTTTATAGTACTCCAGGTTTCGTTTAAGCTCACCTTCCGATAACTTATCGGTTTTGGTGAAAATAAGCGAAAAAGGAACCCGGTGCTCTCCAAGAAATCGCATGAATCTCAGATCATTTTGTTGAGGATCATGCCTCGAATCAATCAGGACAAACAAACAGATGAGATTGGTCCGTTTCAGGATATAATCCCTGATCACCCGATCCCACACCTTTTTTTTACCAACAGGTACATTGGCAAATCCATAACCGGGGAGATCAACCAGATACCATTCATTATTGATCAGAAAATGGTTGATCAATTGTGTCTTCCCGGGAGTCTTTGAGATCTTAGCCAGTCCTCTGCGATTGGTCAGTAAATTGATCAGGGAGGATTTGCCGACGTTTGAACGTCCGATGAAAGCATATTCGGGGAGAGAAGGTTTCGGGCAACGTTCAACCTTCGTGCTCGATACAATGAATTTCGCTTCTTTGACGATCATCATAAGATGGATATCAGGAATCCGTGCTAATTGGAAAATTTATGCATAAAACGGTTCACATCGATAACGTACCTTGTATGTTTTCCAAAACCGATCAACTCTTTTCCTTCGTGAGCTTCAACACGGAATTGGAGCCGGTTCCCCGAAATTTCCTCAAGTGTCGCCGTGCATCGGATCATTTTACCCGCAGGCGTGGCTTTAATGTGTTTGATCGAAATCTCCGTTCCAACGGTACTCTCGGAATCAGAGAGAAAGGGAGAGACCAGCGTTAATGCCGTATTTTCAATAAATGCAACAAGAGCCGGTGTGGCAAGCACATTGAGGGTTCCTGATCCGTATCGGGCAGCAGTATCGTCAGCTGTTACTATTCGCTCCAGAACAAATTGTTCTCCTATCTTTAACGTTTTTCTCATTTCAGTAAACCAGGTGATCGGAAGGCAGGCGAAAACTCGTTTGCAGAATTTTTGAATTGCCATTTCGCGTTCGGTACACTGCAACCAGGTTGACATGCTGCGGATAACTACCGTTTTCCCGGTAAACAAATTCCACCATGCCAACTCCTTCGTCAGTCAAAATGAATTGTTTCCCATCGGGAATGAATATACTGTCCCTTACCGCATCATAGTAAAACTTCACATTTTTGCTGTTGTTCGATAAACGGAGTTCCAGGGTATACCTTCCGTGTGTCTCAATCCTGTCGATGGTGTTGATCCGGATCTCAGGATAGGATGTCAGCAATGTGCCCCGTTCATTGTATTCTTTGAGACCAACTTTCCGGTTACCATGTGAATAGGGAATTTCAGCCTGAACCGTGCCATCACGATAGTACTTTTTCTGTATGCCGTCTACCTTTCCGTCAGTATAGGGTGTCTCACGATATACTTCACCACTGGTATATAACCATGTTGATGTTCCTGCCTTTTTTCCCTCCCTGTATTCGATGATCGAATGAACCTTGCCATCGGAATAAAACCTCCTGGAAATGCCATCCTTTTTCCCATCCTTATAACTCACCTCAGAATATAAATAGCCGTCCGGATGGTAACTTTTATACACGCCCGTAAAACCAGCATCATCTTTCAGGGTATCGGCAAGTTCCGTTCCCGTTACAGCACGAACATCCTGTGAAGAGGGATTACAACCCTGGATAAGAACCAGGTAAACAATACCATACAGAATTACCTGCAACCCGATAACGTTTTTCATATTTGTATATAACATTCAAAACTCCGTTTGATCACAAACGATACGCTTGAACAAAGTTAGGATTATTCCCGTTTGCCAGGGTGATCAAACGGCTCGATTTTTAATAAAAACTTCTAACATCTCACTCTCCCCTTCGGGTTTGAGAAAGAGATTTTTCAGCACAGCCGGTATGAGAACTGACTCTCCCGCATAAACAGGCTCACTCTTCCCCTCATATTCAATCACGAACGAGCCGGAAAGACAGATGTAAATCACAAAGGAATCGATGTAGTTAAAATCCTTTCCAACCGGCTGATCAATCTTCAGGAAGTTGGTACTGAAATAGTCGCAATCGATGACCTGGGATGACCTGTTCAGAAAAACTTCATACGGAGTTTTGTAATTTTCATAATGGTTGTAATCGATGGCGTCAAGCGCCAGATCGGTATGCAGCTCCCTGCCTTTTCCGTTTTTATCCACCCGGTCCCAGTCGTAGATCCGGTAGGTTATATCAGACGTCTGCTGAATCTCGGTGAGCAGGATCCCCGCACCAATGGCATGTACCCTTCCTGCAGGGATGAAAAACACATCGCCAGGAAGGGCATCTTCAACATTCAATATGTCCGGCAATGTTTTATTGAGGAGGTTCTCCTGGTAAATCTCTCTGTTGATTTTCCGGTTGAATCCCGTTATGATCTTTGAACCATGATCAGCCTGGATGATATACCACATTTCGGTTTTTCCATATGCATTGTGTCTCTCTTTTGCCAGCGTATCGTCAGGGTGGACCTGAATCGATAATACATCATTGGCATCGATAAATTTGATCAGCAGGGGAAATTCAAGCCCGAACTTTTCAAACACCCGATCCCCAACCAGCTCTCCCATATAAACCTCAATGATCTCCTCCAGGTTATTCCCCTTCAGAAAACCGTTTGATACAACCGATAAATTATCCTGAACTCCTGAAATTTCCCAGCTCTCACCACAGTGGGTATCCCCTGGAGTCCCCTTACCCAGAATCGCGTGCAACTTATTTCCACCCCATATCTTCTCCTTCAGAATGGGTTGGAACTTTAATGGGTAGAGCTGGCTCATGATCCCTTCTCTTTTTTCCCGGTGTTGAAGGATGATTTACTGGTCCTGTGTACCTCATAATCCAATATCACCTTGGTCTTTGGAATACTGCTGGCCTTTTCAATTGCATATTGGTGATCAGGATGGATAAGGTAGGCTTTCAGTTCATCCATTGTTTTAAAAGTGGCGTTGATTGCAACATCGTATGCACAATCCGAGGTGTTTATATTCGCTCCCACTTCATACGACTTGATGGTTTGAATTTTACAGGATACCTTCTCGAAAATCGATTTCAATTCCTCAATCTTTTTCTGCCTGTCCAACTCATCATCAAATTCTGTAATCTTGAAGAGTACAATGTGATGTATCATTTTTTTGAAGTGGATTAAATTAGTAATTTGCCAAAGAATTACCGGTCAACAAAAACTAAAATTAATAAAAATTATGTTAATTGTTGGAATTGCGGGTGGAACTGGTTCCGGAAAAACAACAGTGGTAACAAAAATCACAGAAAAACTCCCGGAAGGAGAGGTTGCCATTATCCCGCAGGACTCTTATTACAAAGATAACAGCCATTTGCCTTTGAAGAAAAGGCAGGAGATGAATTTTGACCACCCCGAATCCCTGGAATTTGAACTGCTGGCAGATCATATCCGGAAACTGAAGTCGGGCGTTGCGATCGAACAACCCATCTACTCCTACCTTACCTGTACACGGGCAAAGGAAACAATCCGGGTTGAACCGAAACATGTCGTCATTATCGAGGGAATACTTATACTCGCCAACCTGGAAGTACGAAACCTGATGGATATTAAGGTTTTTGTCGATGCTGATGCCGACGACAGACTGAGCAGGGTGATCAGCAGGGATATCATTGAACGGGGAAGATCAATCGATGTGGTACTGGACCGGTACGAAAAAACGGTGAAACCCATGCATTTGCAATTCATTGAACCAACAAAAAGATATGCCGATATAATTATACCGCAGGGCGGCAATAATGAAGTGGCAATCAATATCCTTGTATCCATTATTGAGAAAAACCTGAACAAACACACGGACAATATAACGTACTGATCCCAATACTTCGCAACCCGACTTCTCGCAAAGCGATGCCCATGGCAAGTTCGGGTTGCGAATTTGACAATAAACATAACCCGTTGGCCCATGCTTAAACATATCAGTGTCTTTGATATCCTTTTCCTGGACATAGAGACCGTCCCGGCAGAACCCGATTTTGATTCCCTGCCTTCTCATATTAAAGAGTTCTGGGAAAAGAGATCTGCCTCATTCAGAAAAGAAAATGAATCCGCTTCCGATGTCTATCATAGAGCCGGACTCTATGCAGAATTCGGAAAAATTGTCTGTATCTCGGTCGGTATCATCAATCGCGTTAAAAAAGAGAATTACTTCAGGGTCAAATCGTTTTTTGGTGACGATGAAAAAAAACTGTTGACAGACTTTTCAGAAATGCTCAGGAATTATCTAAACCGGAAAGAGATCCTCCTGTGTGCCCACAACGGGATAAATTTCGACTTTCCGATTATCGCGAGAAGGATGGTGATTCATGGCATTGAATTGCCGGATATTCTGGATACGGCCGGAAAGAAACCATGGGAATCGAGGTTCATCGATACAATGGATCTCTGGAAATTCGGAGAGTACCGGCATGCCGTTTCCCTCGACCTGCTTGCTGAACTGTTCGGCATTGAAACACCCAAAGAAGAAATGAATGGCAGCATGGTTTCGGCTGTCTACTGGGAAGAAAAAAACCTGCAGAAAATTGTTGCCTATTGTGAACAGGATGTCCTGTGTGTAGCACAAATTATCCTGAAATTTAAGGGACTGGAATCCATTCCGAATAAGAATGTTCAGTCAGTAAATTAGCAGATACCCTGATCGTCCCTCAGGGACGACTTTTGCCCTCAGATCATTTTCGGAAAAAGTACCGGGTGATGAAGGTTGCTGGTATGGCCTCCCGGCCATGCCAGCAACCTTGTCTGAGCGAATGTATCATGAATTCTTAATAAAATAGAACCACTGAAAACATGAAATAGGCACCTTCATTTGAATTGAATTGCCACAGTTCACAAAGCAATAAAAACAAGCCAATATGCATTTTTTGATTTATGCACTCACTTTGCCACTTCGTAGCTAATCATCTTTATGATACAGCCGCGAGTTTGGTTGCCTGCCTGCCCTCCTTCACCGCCAAGGCGGTTCCGGCGGGGAACCCGGCAGGCAGGCGCTGCTTTTCGAGCCGATAGTTTTGCCATAAAATTTTTAGCAGCCTTTGCCATAGGCATTCTCACATAGTGATCCCTTCGGGACTATGGAAGGTTTGTACAATTGCCAAAAAAACGGTCCATCTACAAGGATATTCACCGGGAAAATGCTTCATGGACCGAACATCTGCCAGGTTTTATTACCGTGAATAAATTTGTTATTTTTACTGCCGAAATCAAGAAAACCGTTAAGCCCATGATCCGAAATTTAATTTTAAAGAATCGCAGTTACAGGAGATTTTATGAAGATGTTCCGGTGGAGATGAGCATACTGGAGGAGTTGGTTGATCTGGCGCGCAACGCTGCTTCTGCAGGCAACAAACAATCACTCAAATACATCTTATCAGCAAGCAGGGAGAAAAATGCCCTGATATTTCCAAACCTTGAATGGGCCGGTTATCTGAAAAACTGGGATGGACCGGAGCCTGGAGAAAGGCCATCAGCATACATCATTATTCTGGGTGACAGGCAGGTTTCAGAAAGTTTTTATTGCGATCATGGTATTGCAGCTCAAAGTATCCTGCTTGGAGCCACGGAAAAGGGATTGGGCGGTTGTATCATTGCTTCGATCAGGAAAAATACATTGAAGAAGATTCTGGGATTAAACGAGCAGTACGAAATCCTGCTGGTTCTTGCGTTGGGTAAACCAAAAGAAAAGGTGGTCCTGGAAGAGGCAAAAAAGAATGATATCCGCTACTGGCGTGATGATCAGCAGGTCCACCATGTTCCAAAAAGATCGTTGAATGAGGTAATCCTTTACCGGCTTCGAGAATAGACACGGTCCAACTGCGTTGTTATTCCCCTGGAAAACGCCGCATGGACCGAAAGATGCCAGAAGTCAAACAACAATTCCAATCATGCACCGGAAATTCACGCATGTAGAGATGCGATTAATCGCGTCTCTACGTTGAAAACATCCTCAACAATCCAGGGATGGTACGCCACCAAACACGGTCCAACTGCGAGGCAATTCAGCAGTGAAATGCTGCATGGATCCCATTCCTCCATGCGCACATTAGAACAAAATTTTTTAACCATAAACCCCAATCCTGACGCAACTTTGTTGGTCAGAACAGGTACGACATTCATAATTCGACATTCGACATTCGACATTCATTTAATTCCTCTTATCCGCTCCCCACATCAGCTTCGAACGGAGGGTGGAGTAGTAGTTATGTTGTTTGAGTTTCAAAACCGAAATCTTGAAACCGGCACGTCTCACCACAATCTCTGTAGAACTTTCCAGTTCGATTGAACGAAAATCAAGGGTGGCAAGAAATTTCGTGGTCCGCCCGTTAACCTTCAACCGGAGCTCATTTTTGTCGGGAATGACCACCGGTCTTACGGTCAAATTGTGCGGGGCAATGGGTGAGATGATAAAGGTGTGGGAATCCGGGATCACAATCGGACCACCAACACTCATGGAGTAGGCAGTGGAACCCGTGGGGGTGGAAAGGATCAGTCCGTCAGCCCAGTAAGCGTTCAGCAGCTCATCATTCACAAAGGTATGAATGGTGATCATCGTCGCATCGATCTTTTGGATCGTTACCTCATTCAGCGCAAAATTGAAATCACCAAATGGCTTGCCGGGCGCTTCAAATTCCAGCAGTGCCCGCTCCTCCAGGCTGTAATTGCCGGCAAAGATATCATCCAGCGATTCGGAGAGCTCCTCCTTCGAGATGTTTGCCAGAAACCCCAGCCTTCCGCTATTGATGCCGACAACCGGGACTTGTGAATCCCTTACGTAGGTAATGGTCTCCAGAAAGGTGCCATCCCCGCCGATACTGAAAAAATAGTCAATGCCGTCAGGGAGTTCCGAATATTCCGTAAACAACCCGGCAACCTCGGGTTTCAGGTTCACCTCATCCCTGAGGAAATTGTAAAACGGATGGTAAAGGTAGACATCAGCGTTGTATTCCTGCAGTTTCCTGAACAGGTCCTTGATGCAGGCATAAAAATTTTCCTCAAAGGTTTTTCCGTAGATGACAATTCTCATAATTACATATTCAGATACCGCATAAACGATTCATACCGGCTCGAATAAAAACTGTCCATATCCTCATCCTCATGGAATGATGCTTTAATGGTATAGTTAAACCGGTTGAAGGTCTGGATAATGGCTGACAGATCGGTCCGGTTGATTTTTAGGGTCAACTCCACCTTCATCGATTCGTCCGATGAGCTGATGTAAAGTCCCAGTATCTTGGCATCATTTCCCTCCACAATCTGGGCAATCTGTGAAAGGGAAAAGTCGTTCTGATGCAGTTCCAGCACGATAATACCCCCGGGATCTTTTAACCCGGCAAGGTTGGCAAAACGTTGTATCAGATCATTCATGGTGATCAGTCCCAGGTAATGCTTCTCCTGGTTCAGAACAGGTACGATCGTCAGTTTCAGTCGCGAAACCAGTTCAATCACCTCGAAAATGTGCTGATCACTTGTTACATAAGGGCTGAAGAGTGAGAGGTTATGGTTGCCGATCGGTTCATCCGCCATATTCAGATCATAAATATCGGTATCAGAGATGAGTCCCAGAAACTCCTTGTTGTTTACGATGGGCAGGTGTGAGATCCGGAAGATCTCCATCCAGCTCAATGCCTGCAACCCGGTATCGGAGGTTTTCAGCGAAGGAACAACATCGGATAATAGATCTTTTGCCAGCATCTGTATAAGCCTTCTTGAAAAATTAGGTTAATTTTGTATAAAAGTACAAAAAATTGGAACCATTACATTACAAGAATTATTTGAAAATTTGGGAAACAACATTTTTGATAATCGATAACAATAATGACTACCACCCGACTCAGTGTCAACATCAACAAAATTGCCACACTCCGCAATGCCCGGGGAGGTGATATTCCAAATGTTGTGGAAGCGGCTGTCAACTGCCAGGACTATGGTGCACAGGGCATAACGGTCCATCCAAGACCGGACGAAAGGCACATCCGGTACCAGGATGTACGCGATATTAAACCGGTGATAACCACTGAATTCAACATCGAAGGATATCCCACAAAAAAATTCATTGACCTGGTGCTGGAGATACTGCCTCACCAGGTCACACTGGTGCCTGATCCGCCCGATGTCCTGACCTCAAATGCCGGGTGGGATACCGTCAATAACCTGTCCTTCCTGAAAGAGGTGATCGCTGAGTTCAAGGCTCACGATATCCGTACTTCCCTCTTCATTGATATCACTCCCGAATTCATCAGGCATGCTGCGGAGACCGGGACCGACCGGGTTGAGTTGTATACCGAGCCATACGCCGCCGGATACCGGGCCGGCAGGGAGAAAGCCGTCAAACCCTTTACCGATGCCGCCAGTCTGGCACATGAGATCGGACTGGAGATGAATGCAGGACATGACCTCAATCTCGATAACCTCCGGTACTTTGTGCAGAATGTACCCCATATCAAAGAGGTATCCATCGGCCATGCCCTCGTCTCCGACGCCCTCTATTTCGGACTGGAAAATACCATCCAGATGTATTTGCATGAGTTGAGAGGATGAGGAAAAACAAATTCTTTCATTCAGGCGGGCGGCCAGAGGACTTCTGCGAATGTTTCCCCCCTGGTTCCTTTCCGCTAATTTTCATCGACTAAAATATTTTATCTATTTTTAACTTTTTGCATCTGGCATGGATCTTTTCTTCCGAAAATATGGTTCCGGACCACCGCTGATTATTGTGCACGGGCTCTATGGCTCCTCCGACAATTGGGTCACGATTGGCAAGGCACTCGGGAGCCGGTTTGAAGTATTCATCCCGGATCAGCGAAACCATGGGAGATCCCGGCACAGTGACCATCATAGCTATGAACTGATGAGGGATGATCTGTTGGAGTTTATGGATAAACACTCCATTGGAAAAGCCATCCTTCTCGGACACAGCATGGGTGGTAAAACGATCATGTTCTTCGCTACTTCTTTTCCTGAACGCGTCAATGGACTGATCGTTGTTGATATCGCACCAAAATCCTATTTCAGCTATTCCGGAGAATCGGTTCAGGCTGCCGACCATCTCTTTATTATCCGGGCTATGGAAAATATGGACCTGTCGAAAATCCGCAATCGTGATGAGGCAGATCGTGAGATGAGTTCACGGATCAAATCCGGGCGTGTAAGGCAATTCCTGCTCAAAAACCTTTCACGATCGAAAAATGGGACATTCCACTGGAAGCTTAATATTGAGGTGATCCGGAAAGACCTGGTTCGTATTCTGGAGGGGCTCAATGCGTCGGAATTTGAGCGGGGAAATCAAATCACCGGTTTCCCGGTCCTGTTTATTCGTGGTGCCAACTCGACCTATATCCTGGATTCCGACATTCCATTCATCCGGAAAATATTTCCCTATGCCGAGGTTACTACCATTCCCAACGCAGGACACTGGCTCCATGCCGAACAGTCCGAACTGCTGATAGAAAAAGTGGTGCGGTTTGTGTTTGGGGACGATGAGACTGTGTGACTGTGTGAGGGGGTGACTGAAACAGGTGCTCGGTAAGGTAAAAGATAAGAGATGAGACAGAGTGACAATGAGAGGATATGCAGGTGGATTTAAGCGATGGCAGGGGGATGAATACGCCAGGTAATTGAATTTCATAAAATCCGATAATCCATCAGAAACGTATGCAATGTGGAGATGCTATGCATGGCGTCTCTAACGAAACGATAATGCATCGGAAATGTAAGCAATGTAGAGACGCCCAACTTGCGCCCTGTGAAATAGACTTTTCTGTCTGACTGATTATAAATAGTATAACTTATTTCACAGGGTGGGCGTCTTGAGGTATAAAACATCAGCAAACAGCAGGAAAAGAATAGGAACCCTGAATTTTCCCACATAGGGTACCCCGGCAGGGGTACAATAATTAATAACCCCGGGTAAAGCCTGTGAAATAGTGGCATAGCCAGATTTCACAGGGGAAACCCGGGGGTTAATGGAAAACGAAAAACCACGGTCCAACTGCAATGTTATTTATCTGGAAAATGCTGCATGGACCGGTGTGCTACAAGTGCCATATAGTACTTTTAACTGAAAACTGTAAACCGGACTTCGTCCTACGAAGCCTTGGCGAAGTAGGAAACAGAATTTCCCATCGTGAAATCCAAAAATGGACCGTAAAGAGACATACGTTAATTTGTCACTATGAACCGGTTCCTGCCTTTCGCCGGATGAAAGGTATGGTTTTTCTAACAACAATGCAGTTCCGGCGATTGTTCAGGCATTACCTAATCCCCGGCATGAATGCCGGGGTAACATATATATAGTTATAGTTCAATAAATTACCCTGGCATTTTCCCATAAGGGATCGCTATGCGAATGCCAGGGGCCCGCGTTCCTTGTAACCATCGGTCCAACTGCGTTGTTATTCCCCTGGAAAACGTTTCATGGACCGCAAAACTCCAGACGTATTAACTTATCAACGAATAACTTATCACTTTTAACAATCACCCCCCGGGGTGATTCACTCCATCGTAAACTCCAATCCCAAACTCTCCAGCTTCTCATCTGTCGGTCTGGAGGTGATGGGATCCCAGCCGCGGTCGGTATAGTATGTTGTCAGTAACTCCTCAAATTCTTTACGGTCGAGCACAGCTCCTTTCCCTGTTCCGATAGTGAGTGGTTCTTCAAAAAACCGGTCGGGCAGTACATCATCCTCCCGCCTGAATCCTTCACGGTAGTTGAACATCTTCTCCAGGTTAAAGACCCGTTCGCCGGTTTTCATGTACACATCGGTTGGGTAGTCATGACCGGTTATCATCGTAATGATATTCTCCAGCCCATTCTCTCCGTAACTACCTGCTGCAAAGAGGCATAAGCCCAGTGAATCAACCATTGCCGTGCTGTTCTGTTCCTGAGGATTTGCACCGTTCAGGTGGCATGCTCCCCGGTTGGACGATACATAGGAAATACCCATACCCGGATTGACATGAACATTGTGGGCAGCCAGCTCGTGTCCCTTCACGTGAATGGCAAACTTGTGTGAATCCCTGCCGACCTTTTCCGCCAGCTTCTTAACGCCCTGGCCTGCCAGGTCACCAACACCTTCCCGGTAGGTGATCTTCTGAAGCATATCGAGCACTGCATGCACGTTTCCCCAGGTGAGATCAATACCATCCACGAAATCTTTATCAATATACCCTTTTTCATAGGCTTCCATCAGGAATCCGATGGCATTACCGGTAGAGATAATATCCACTCCATAGTCATCCCCGGCATAGATCTCCTTCAACAGGCCTTCGAGGTTACTTACCAGCAGGTTGGAGCCATACATGGTTCCGGTTTCATATTCCGGCGCATCATGGACCAGTCCGGCATAGATGCCTTTTTGAATGACCCCGCTTTTTTTACAGGCCAGCGGGCAGGCATAGCAGGCAAAGTCCCGCTGCCATGCTTTTGCACGGGCTGCTTCCGCCCCGATCAGGCTGACGTCGGTAAAGGTTCCTTCCCTGAAGTTCTTCACCGCCTCACGACTTGCCTCACTGATCGTGGTCAATGCTCCGGCCGTGCCGTTTGCGCGCCACCAGGCGGTCATCGGATCATCCCTGAATTTAGTCCTTGTCTTATCCAGTAATTCCAGGTATTTTTTATGGTCAGCCACTTCAGGAAACCGGGTTCCCTTTACGGCAATCGCCTTCAGGTTTTTTGATCCCATCACGGCTCCTGTTCCACCCCTTCCGGCTGCCCGGGCAGCCGTGTTCATAACGCATGCCATCGGGACCCTGTTCTCCCCGGCAGGCCCGATATAACAGGATTGGAACCGGTTATCGCCGAGCGATTCGTGAAATTTGATGTCGAATTCATCGGTTCTCATACCCCAGAATGCCGAGGCATCGCAAATTTCCACATCATCGTTTTCGATCTTAATATACACCGGCTTCGAAGCTTTGCCCGTTACCACAATCCCGTCATATCCGGCAAAACGGATCTCCGGTCCGATAAAGCCGCCCATGTTGGCATAACTTACCGTGGAGGCATGGGTATACGGTGAATCAATGGGTGATGTCCGTGGTGATTTCGTTACCACACAGGTACGGGAGGAGGAAGCAAAGGGATAGCCGGTCATCGGACCGGGCATGAACATTACCGGGTTTTGCGGTGAGAAAGGATCCAGTCCCGGTTCTTTCACCTTATCCCATAAAATCTTCATCCCAAGTCCACGGCCACCGACAAAATTCTTTGCGTCGGATGGAGATACCGGCACTTTTTCGATCGTTCCGGAAGTGAGATTCACTTCCAGGATTGATCCGCTGTATCCGTATAACTTATCCATGGCTCACCTCCTCTTCTCCGGTTTTATAATATTTCTTCATCAGCTCTCCGGCGATCTCCTTTGGGGACATGCCGAAAAACTCACGGTTGGTATCCACTTCAACCAGTGAGAGGGCTCCATAGGGACAGGCTTTCACGCAGTGCGGATCACCTGAACAGAGGGTACACATCCGTTCCGGGCTTCCCGTCTCCGGATTGGGTATGATCACACCGGAACGTTCCGTTGCACAGGTGATGGCACAGTTGCCACATCCGATACACCGGTCCGTATCGCATTTGATGGTCAGGTGTTCTTCATCACGGTAAAGTGCCTTTCTTCCCGTATCCGGGTCGGGTTCTACCGGACAGGCAGCGATACAGGGAGCATCCGGGCACATCTGACAGACGTTGGGAACATCGATATCCGGGTTGAAGCGGTGAACCCGGATATTCGCCAGCCACGGATTTCCCAACCCTTCCATCTCTTCCCCATTAATCCACACCCTGTGGTTCGAAGCAGAACAGGCTGTTTCACAGGTGCGGCAACCGGTGCATTTATCATAATCCACCACGATCCCTCTCAGTATTCCTTTCTCATCCACGTGCCACCTGATAAGAGAAAAATTGGTGAGCAGCAACGTCGCTCCCGTTCCAAATGCCACATTCCTGAGGAAATCCCGTCGGGAAAATTGTTCTTTGTTTTTCTTTTTTTCCATATGCGGTCTCTATTAATTTATTCTGGTTACCTCATTCAAAACATAAATTTATAGTATAAATCATTGAAAAGCAATATGATATTGTTTGCATATCGGTATGGTTGGGCGGAAGTAAGAGATGAGATGTGAGTAGTTATGGGAATAGGTGCTGAGTGCTGGGTCGCCTCCCTTCGCCAGAGCCTTCTCCGCCAAAACGGCGTATACGGCTCTCAAAAAGGCTTCGGCGGTCACAGTCGATGCTCGGCAAAGGAAGTAACAAGTGATCCGCATTCTCCACCATTGATAAAGGGGATGTGGCTGACAAGGCGCGTAACGCGTGACGATGTGTGATGAACCCATAGAGACAAGGCACTGCCTTGTCAAATACAAACCGATAATGCATAGGAAATTCATGCATGTAGAGACGCCATGCATTACGTCTCTACGTTGGTATAATACCAACTGCTCCGTAACTGGTGCTTGGGTTTGGTTAATTGAACGTTTTCCGCTCCATGGGAGCGGCACGTTGGTAGATTATTGTTAACACGCAAAACCCGGTCCAACTGCAGGGATATTCAACGGGAAATCCAAACATGGACCGTAGCTCACCATACGATAAATAGAACAAAAACTGGAAACTGGAAACTATCCCACACGTAAAACGTTGTTCGTTAGTTGTCTTTTCTTCTTTCCGAATACCGTAACCCTGCCCGTCCGGTCAGGCGGGCGACAACCGAAACGGGTTTCGTAACTTTACCTGCCGTATGGCAGGCGAATACCGAATATCGATCTATTCCCCGGGATTTTGTATCTTCGGGCAGTTATTCAAATGACGTGTGATCCTGCGGATCATCAATGCTATCTTTACTGGCGACACGTACAGAAAAAAATCGATGATAATCGTTACCGGTGCAGCAGGGTTTATTGGCAGTTGTCTGGTCGGACAACTGAACCGGCTTGGATTCAAAGACATTGTCCTGGTGGATGATTTCAGTAAACCGGGAAAGGAAAACAATTACAACAACAAAACCTTTACAGCAACGGTTGACCGGTCCGGTTTTATTCATTGGATCCCGGAAAATCACCGGTTCATACAATTTATTTTCCACCTCGGAGCACGTACAGATACCACTGAATTCGATGTTGCGGTCTTTGATGAGCTGAACCTTGGGTATTCAAAACAGGTATGGAACCTGTGTGTGGAATTTGGCATTCCCCTGGTTTATGCATCATCAGCTGCCACCTACGGATCAGGGGAGCATGGATATGATGATGACCATGAACGGATCGGCCTGCTGAAACCCCTTAATCCATACGGAGAATCGAAAAACGATTTTGACCGGTGGGCGCTTTCACAGGAGAGAAAACCCTATTTCTGGGCGGGATTAAAACTCTTCAATGTATACGGACCAAACGAATTTCATAAAGGGAGAATGGCTTCCGTCATTTTTCATGCATTCAACCAGATCAGGGATACCGGCAGGATGAAACTCTTCCGGTCACACAACCCCGGCTTTAAGGATGGTGAACAGCTCAGGGATTTTATAGCTGTTCACGATGTTACAGATGCCATGACGTTTCTTATGAACCATCGGAAAAACTCCGGGATCTACAACCTGGGAACAGGACATGCCCGTACCTTCAACGACCTGGTCCGGTATACCTTCGATGCAATGAACCTGCCACATAAGACAGAATACATCGATACACCGGAGGACATCCGGGATAAATACCAGTATTTCACCGAGGCAAAAATGGATAAGCTGCGGAGCATCGGGTATACAAAAAAATTTACTCCCCTTGAACAGGGAATCCATGACTACGTGAAAAACCACCTCCTTCCACATAACTATTTTTAGATCATTCATTCCTATTTTCGCTGTTGAAATGAGAACACTGAACCGGGAGATCCTCAACCTGGCAATTCCAAACATCATTGCCAACATCACCATTCCTCTGCTCGGAATGGTTGATCTGGCACTGGTGGGTCATCTTGAATCGGAGCTCTACATCGGGGCAATTGCCCTGGGTGGTATGATCTTCAATATCCTTTACTGGGGATTCGGATTCCTGCGGATGGGAACCAGCGGGTTTACCGCACAGGCTTATGGCAGGCAGGATAAAAAAGAGAGCATCTTGATACTATCCCGTTCCATGCTGGTGGGATTAGGCGGTGCGGTACTTCTTCTGCTTCTCCAGAAACCCATTGAATTATTGAGTTTCGCCGTGATCAGGGGAAGTACAGGGGTTGAATCCCTTGCATCAGCGTATTTCAGGATCCGCATCTGGGCAGCCCCGGCAACACTTACACTCTATTCCCTGACGGGATGGTACCTGGGAATGCAAAATGCAAAAATACCAATGATCATTGCCATTGTTGTGAACCTCCTGAATATCCTCTTCAGCCTGTTCTTTGTATTGGTCCTGGGAATGAAATCGAATGGTGTAGCCCTTGGCACCGTGCTGGCACAATATGGCGGACTGATCACCGGTGTGGGGTTTTTTGCCATAAAATACAGGAAGATGGTTGCATACTGGATCTACCGGGAAATGATGGAGTGGAAGGCTTTGAAACGCTTCTTCTCGGTGAACCGTGATATCTTTATCCGTACCCTCTGCCTGATTTTTGTCTTTTCATTCTTTACTTCACGATCTGCCCGTCAGGATGATATTATCCTTGCCGTAAACACCCTCCTGCTGCAATATTTTATGATTTTTTCCTATCTGATTGATGGATTTGCCTATGCAGCGGAAGCCCTGGTTGGCAAATACATCGGAGAAGGAAACAGGGACCGGTTAACCACAACCATCCGGTATCTTTTTTACTGGGGGCTGGGAATCAGCATTCCGTTTACGCTTGCATACCTGTTCGGAGGTGAAAAGATCATATGGCTTCTGACAAACAATGCAGCAGTGATCGAACAAACAAGACCGTACCTTTTCTGGATTGCACTTATTCCGCTGGTTACCTTCTCTGCATTTTTATGGGATGGGATCTTCATCGGTGCCACTGCATCAAAAGGAATGAGGAACAGCATGTTAATCTCCACATTGCTGGTTTTCATACCCGTTTATTTTGTAGCCAGACCCTTTCTGTTTAATCATGGACTCTGGCTGGCATTGATCCTGTTCATGATCAGCAGGGGAGTTACCCAAACCCTGATCGCCCGACGTGAATTGGGAGTTGTGTGAGCCTGCCACGTGAAATGCGACGCCTGCCCTGTGAAATAATCCATAGTGTTAACCAGTCCTTCTGCATTTATCGCTATTTCACGGGGCGGGCCCTGTGAAATTTGAGGTACGAAAATATTTCACCA
Source organism: uncultured Rikenellaceae bacterium (assembly GCA_964481765.1). Classification (GTDB taxonomy): domain Bacteria; phylum Bacteroidota; class Bacteroidia; order Bacteroidales; family VadinHA17. Next base: position 17,707 of record CAYZVJ010000045.1, read on the forward strand.
GGGGAGGAGCATATTTCACTGTGGGTGAGTAGTGAGTTGTCCTTTTAATAAACCGATAATGCATCGGAAATTCACGCATGTAGAGACGCCCAACCTGGGCGTCTTAATGTCCGTTTTACCGGAAACATCAGGATTTCCGATTTATATTCCCCCGGGAAATTCTTCCATGGACCGGAATGCTCCAAACACCCATTAGAACAAAAACCGAAGGAAAACCGGGAACTGTCCCCCTAATTAACATTTAACAAATAACATTTAACCATTAACTCATTTTTTCTAACAACCGTGTGTTGAAAAATATGTTTTTATATGGTTTGCTCAACGATTAAAATACTAATTTTGTAATATCATACATTTGTTATCGAACCACTGATCATTAGCTCTGATAGAATATTTAATGCATATGAAAACAGAAGGGTTTTTATATGCATTCGCTTTATCCTTACTTTTTTTCAGTAAGTAACTGACAGACTCAAAAAAAATCATGAGTAAAAACACACAGGTTATTGAACGTGAGCGAATTGCAATTCGCTTTTCGGGTGATTCCGGCGATGGCATGCAGTTAACCGGCACCCTCTTTTCCGATACGGCAGCACTGTTTGGAAATGACCTTTCAACCTTTCCCGACTATCCGGCAGAGGTGAGGGCCCCCGCAGGTACCCTTGGAGGTATTTCCGGGTTTAATGCGAACATTGGCCATGCTCTGGTGAAAACCCCCGGCGATTATGCCGACATACTTGTTGCCATGAACCCTGCCGCTCTGAAGGCAAACCTGAAGTGGGTCAAACCTGGCGCGATCATCATCGTTGACAGGGATAATTTCGATGAGAAATCCCTGGAAAAGGCCGGTTACACAGAGAACCCGTTGAATAACAATGATCTGAACGGTTTTACAGTAGTGGATCCACCCATCGCCTCCCTGGTCAGGGAAACACTGAAGGAAGTGGGATTGGATACAAAAAGTATACTCAGGACCAGAAACATGTTCGCTCTGGGTATGGTCTACTGGATACTCGATAAATCCCTGGAGTATACGGAGAATTTTTTCAAGAAGAAGTTCAAAAAAAATCCACTGGTCGTGGAAGCAAATACCAGGGTTTTGCAGGCCGGGTTTAATTATGCCGAAACAACCGAGGTCCTTCCTACTATTTACAAGGTACCTCCGGCGGAGATCCGGAAGGGACGGTACACCAACCTGAACGGGAACAAGGCTTCTGCATGGGGGTTGCTCGCAGCCGCAAAGAGAGCGAATCTGGATCTGTTTATCGGATCGTATCCCATTACACCGGCTACCCAGGTACTGGAAGAGCTCTCCGCGCGAAAAGATCTCGGGGTGAAATCTTTTCAGGCTGAAGATGAAATAGCCGCTGTATGTGCATCCATTGGTGCCAGTTTTGCCGGTGCCCTGGGAGTTTGCAACACCTCCGGCCCGGGATTGGCACTGAAATCGGAAGCACTCGGACTCGCAGTTATGATCGAAATACCCCTTGTGATCGTGGATGTTCAGCGAGGCGGTCCGTCAACGGGTCTTCCAACCAAATCGGAACAATCTGATCTCTGGCAGGCACTCTATGGACGGAATGGTGAATGCCCACTGCCCGTGCTGGCAGCAACCACGCCCTCGAATTGCTTTTATTATGCTTTTTATGCTGCAAAGATCGCACTTGAACACATGACTCCCGTAATCCTCCTTACCGAAGGATACCTGGGTAATGGATCCGAACCCTGGAGAATCATCAGTATGGAGGAGCTTCCGGAAATTCATCCTCCCCGTGTGTTTAAAGCGGTGAAAGACTGGAGACCCTTTGAACGTGACCCTGAAACACTGGTGCGACCATGGGCAATACCCGGGACTAAAGGGCTGGAACACCGGATTGGTGGATTGGAGAAGGATGCCATAACAGGCAGCGTCTCTCATGATCCGGTCAACCACCAGAAAATGGTGGAAATGAGGGAAGAAAAAATTAACCGCATCGTGAAAGATGTACCGGACCTTGAGGTTCTCGGGGAACAAACCGGAGATCTCCTGGTCGTTGGCTGGGGTGGAACATATGGACACCTGCTTACAGCCGTCAGTGAAGTGCTGAAGGAAAAATACAAAATCGGACTTGCACAGTTTTCCTACATCAGACCCCTTCCGAAAAACGTGGCTGACGTGTTTGGTAAATTCAAAAAAATTATCGTGTGTGAAAATAACCTGGGACAGTTTGCAAACTACCTGCGGTTTAATTACCAGGATTTCCGGTACCTGCAGTTCAATAAAATACAGGGACTGCCCTTTACGGTTGAAGAATTAAAAGAAAAGTTCATAAACGTTATAGAGGAGAAATAGCCATGGCTGAAAACCAAGTAAAACTCACGGCACAGGATCTGAAAAGCGACCAGCAAATACGGTGGTGCGCCGGATGTGGAAATCATGCGATACTGGCTGCTGTCCAGAAAGCACTACCTGAACTCGGAATAAAGAAGGAGGACTTTGTCTTCATATCAGGCATCGGTTGCTCCGCCCGGTTCCCCTATTATATGGATACTTATGGTATCCATGGTATTCATGGACGGGCTGCAGCCATCTCCTCCGGAACAAAAGTAACCAATCCAAACCTAAGCGTCTGGATCATGACGGGAGATGGAGATGCCCTTGCCATCGGAGGAAATCATTTTATACATACCATAAGAAGAAACATGGGCCTCAATATCATCATTTTCAACAATGAGATATACGGACTGACCAAAGGGCAGTATTCCCCCACCTCCAAAAAAGGAGCCCATACCTATACATCTCCGTATGGTACAGTGGAATCACCCTTCCATCCGGCAGAATTGGTGATTGGTTCCCAGGGAAAGTTCTTTGCCCGCTCGTTGGATAACAACGTGAAACTTACTACGGAAATATTGATTGAGGCCGGCATGCATGACGGGACATCCGTGGTTGAGATCCTTCAGAATTGCGTTATCTATAACGATAAAACCCATGCAGAGATAACCGATAAGGAGTTTAAGGATGATCGTCAGTTGATACTGAAACACGGTGAACCGATGATTTTTGGTAAAAACCGGGATAAGGGAATTATCCTGGACGGAATAAAACTGAAGGTGGTGGATATCGGTAAAGATGGCGTGAAGGAAGAGGATATCCTGGTACACCGTTCCAACGAAAACAATCCCGGTATCCACATGATGCTTGCCAATATGAGACACCCCAACTACCCGGTTGCCCTGGGTGTTATCCGAAATGTGCAGGCCCCTACCTACGAAACAAGTGTCGCTGAACAGATCAAAAAAGTCCAGGCCCAATCGAATATCAAAACGATGGAAGACCTGTTTAACAGCGGAACAACCTTTGAGATTAAATAGACAAGGATAAAATAAGGCGAGTAATGCAACAGACGTTCCTGAATATTATCACGAACACCGTCAGACGGCAAACGGTAACGAGGCCCGTATCGTATGTCGTTTTTCGGTAACGTTAAAAGAAATAGAAAAAACCAAATCCCATAACACATCGTAAAGCCAATCGCCCGCAGGACGAAGAAACCAACGCTCTAACTAACTTTTCCCTTTGCCCCCTGCTCCATGCCCCATGCCCCTTGCTTTTTCACAACCAGCAACCAGCCTGCCCGCCGTAGCGTAAGCGGAGGCGGGAAACCAGTAACCAGCAACCAGCAACTTTTTCTCATCACTTGTAATCCCGTAACCCGTATAACA
>CAYZVJ010000045.1:21511-23125 GCA_964481765.1 uncultured Rikenellaceae bacterium
AACCAGCAACCAGCAACTTTTTCTCATCACTTGTAATCCCGTAACCCGTATAACATAACAGTTCACTGTTCACTGCTCACTGTTCACTCCCCTTTTTAAGTTTTTTTAACAATATTTTATCAATGAATCAGTTAATATGTAAACCAGTGAAGTTATATTTGAGAATTTATTACATTTGTAGTAAACAACAGCCTTAACTCATGAGACGGATAGCATATCTTATACTGGTCATTTCACTGCTTTATCCGGCAAATTCCCGTGCTCAGGTCTGGAAGATGAAGCGGTATGAAGCGATTGTGGGAATTGGTACATCCAATTATTTCGGGGATATCGGTGGTTATTCAAAGGGTGAAAATGCGTTGGGTCTTAAAGATTTCAGCCTCAAATCTACCCGGCCCAGCATCTACCTGGGAGCCCGGTACAAAGTGTTTGAAGTAGTGGCTGTCAAGCTGAATTTGATCGTCGGTTTTCTTTCCGGATCGGACGAAGGGAAACAGAACGATGCCAGGAATCTGGAATTTTCTGCCACCATCTTTGAACCATCCCTGCAGGTAGAGTATGCTTTCCTGAAGGAGAAAGAGGCACAGAGTTATCTCATGATGAAGGGAAAAGGGGTGAGTGAGTTCAGGTCGAGCATCTCGTCCTACGTGTTTTTGGGTGTTGGGGGAGGATTTTTCTGGCCAAAAGCCAAGGAAAATTTAGAAAACTTTGATCTCGATTACAATAAAGCCACTCTCGTCATACCGATGGGCGTTGGAATGAAATATGGACTGAACACAAACTGGTCCATCGGGTTCGAACTGGGAGGCAGACTGACCACAACCGATTATCTGGACGGTTATTCTTCGTCTTATTCTGAGTCAAACGATGTTTACTACTTCGCTGTAATCAATTTAGTGTATAAGATGAGAACATCCAGGACAGGATGGCCTGTTTTCAGATAAGGATCTCCTCGCATTGTCGTAACGGAATGAAACAAGTTGCTATTATTGTCTGTTCCATGTTCATTTGTGTAGCAGGACAAGCACAGAGAAAGGCGGATATAGGGGTGTTTGCCGGAACCACTTACTACCTGGGTGATATCAACCCGGCAAAACAGTTCTATTCACCCTCCCTTGCCCTCGGGGGATTGTTCCGCTATAACCTGAACCCCCGCTATTCGATCCGGGGGAGCTTTTATTACGGTGGACTGAAAGGGGATGACCTCGATTTCGATAACCTTTTTCAAAGCCGGAGGGCGGCAAATTTCTCCGCCTCGGTCCTGGATGCAGCACTGCAGTTCGAGTTCAATTTCCTGCCATACAGCACCATCGGTAAACGGTTCGAATACTCAACCTACGTTGCAGGCGGTATCGGCGTTGGCTTTATCAGTACCTCAACAGCCTTTACCTATGAACTGACCATCCCCTTTGGCGTGGGATTTAAGGTCAACCTGGCAAAAAGGCTAAGCACGGGCCTGGAATGGGGATTCAGGAAAACATTTTACGACAATATCGACGGACTGGAGAACTGGAGCGATCCGGAGCTCAAGGGGCTCTTTCATAATTACGACTGGTATTCCGTTGCGGGACTGTTCGTTACGTACAAGATCTTCGAATACAGGGAGGATTGCCC
>CAYZVJ010000046.1:0-6501 GCA_964481765.1 uncultured Rikenellaceae bacterium
ACTTTCTGTAAAATAAATAATCTGGATCTTCTGGAGGTTGGTGAAATGGCAAGTCGAAAATCAAATGTGGCGGAAGAGTATTATTATGGCTACAATAACAATTGCATTATTGTACTTGAATCTTTTTTGCCAAAAGAGTTTATAAGCAAGTACATTCAGGCAATTGAAGAATTCATTTCCAGATAATGTTCAGGATTCAATTTTCCTGACTTTCTGGTTTTCGGTGGTAGCATCAATCATTTTTGCCCAGCTGACACGCTTTCCCGTATCGAGCGATTCATAAATATACCCCTCTTCTGCTAAGATAATCCTGCATTTCCCCAATTCATACCGCAATGATTCAACAATATCTCCATCCTTCAGGGGATTGCCATCAAGATCTGCCAGTTTGGGTTGCCTTTTTTTAGCTGAACTATTTTTTTTGAACAGTTGAAACATAATTACCGGTTTAAAAATCAGTATAAAAATAGCAAAAATATTTCAACTATAACCGATCTTAAAAATCGAGTCCGGACTTCAATTTTTTCAAACCTGTTTTGCTAACCGGGATGGTGGTTTCATTTTTCAGGTGGATCCGGTAGGTATCTTTTTCATACAATTCAAGACGGTTGATCTGATCCACATTGACAATGTATGAACGGTGTATGCGTATGAACTGTTTCGGATCGAGGTGGGCCTCGAAATAGTTCATGGTTTTCTGTTTCAGGTATTTCCCGGAGGAGCAATAGAGCATAACGTAATCATCCTGCGCCTCCAGGTAATTGATTTCCCAAGTTGCTATAATGCTTATTTTCTTGCCGCTTTTTACGACCACTCTCCGGAGTCTTTCGTCTGACCTGTCAATGTGTTTCGTTATTTCCGCTATGGGAGTTTCCTGACCGGTTTTCATCTGTTCATATACTTTGTCGACGGCATTTCTGAGTCTGTCCCTGGAATAGGGTTTTAGCAGGTAGTCTACTGCATTCATTTCAAATGCTTTAATAGCAAACTGGTCGAAGGCTGTTGTGAAAATTATTTTCGGTTTATAATCCAGGATTTCAAGCAATTCAAACCCGGTAAGTTTAGGCATCTGGATATCCAGCAACAGCAGATCGGGTTTCATTTCATTAATGGCTTTGGCACCGGAAAAACCATCTGCAAATTCTCCGATGATTTGTACAGAGGGGATCTCCTTCAGGTATTCTTTCAGCAGGTTTCTTGCCAGCTCTTCATCTTCAACGATTATTGCGCGTAAGGTCTTTTTCATGAATCAAATATAACAGTAGTCAAAACTTTACACCTCATAGGGAACAGATAGTCTGGCAATAAAAACAGTACCATTTGTTTCCCAGGAGAAAAGGTCACTCCGGTTATAGATCAGCATCAATCGGTTTTGTACATTTTTTAATCCCATCCCGTTGCCTTTCCTTCCAGGTTGCTCCGGATCAAAATTATTGGTTATGGTAATTTTCAGGCAATCCTGGGATACCTGAGCGTCCATTTCAATCTTTACTGTTTCTATACTTTCGTAGACTCCGTGTTTAATGGCATTCTCAATCAATGGTTGGAGAATCATGTTTGGGATCAGGCATGTTCCAAACTCTTCCGGTATCCTGTTTTCAATCCGTAATTTTTCTCCAAACCGGATTTTTTCAATTTCCAGGTAGAGATTGGTGTTGTACAACTCTTCATGCAAGCATATTTTTTCCTTCTGGTTATATTTCAGGGCATACCTGAGGAACTCCGAAAGCTTAATGATCATATCCTGAGCTTTCTGATGGTCTGCAAGGATAAGCGAATTAATGGAGTTGAGGCTGTTGAAGATGAAGTGGGGATTGATCTGCGACTTGAGCATGTTCAACTCGGATTCTTTGACCAGTGTCTTCAGGTCAGCCTCAAGACGAACTTTTTCCTGCAGGTCGCTATAATAGAGGATCAGGTAATAGATCAGCAGGACAACAAGATACACCAGCACTCCGGAAACAACTCTCCACGGCATCGATTGGTCCAGGAATGTAATATGTTCATTATCCTCACCAAGAATCATTTCAATAATAAAATATCCGGCTGTTATCCAAAGGGCGATAGTAAGGACACCCACTCCGAGGTGATTCAAAACCAGTCCTATTTTACGATTCTCTCCTAACCGTATAAACTTTACCGGGTACCATAACCCGATGGCAATGACAGCAAGGATAACATTAAATATTATTCCATCGACGAATGCATAATTGATCTCAACGCGGTAGAAAAAACGTAAAACAAGGACGTGGATCGCTGTAATCAGGATCCACGCCATGATAAAATAGAGCAGGGATGTTTTATGTTTAAGAATCGGATGCATCGGGAATTTGTATCGCAAATAATCCCTGAATTTAGTAACTTTTTATTTCTCCACCGCCGAAGATAGCCACACCCTTAATGACCAGTTGTTTTGAAGCGTCATACACAATGTGTGGATCCGGTACCCGTTTATCGGAATATCCGCCAAATATGGAAACCACATCGACACGAATATCCCAGTCATTTGGGACGATCAATTTGCTGCCTCCGAACATGCTAAATATGTCGATCATACTTTTCCCTTTCGCCAGGGTAGCCTTTCTTAAATCGATGGTTGACCCTCCGAAAATAGAGGTAATCTTTCCTCCCTGGAAGTTATTGGATGTAATGATCCGGTTACCGCCACCAAAGATTGCCACATCATCCAGGAAGTCATTAGCAAGTTCCTCTTCTCTCCCTTCACCAAAATGGCCGGTTCTGTGCCTGCCTCCTCTGAATATGATCAATACTCCGACGATAATGAAGAGTACCGGCCAGAAAAAGTTATGCCAGTGCCAACGGAAAGGGAGATCGAATATCTCCGGAATCAGAAAGAATCCTCCAATACAGATTAAAATTACTCCGGCAGCATTATTGCTGCGTGCTATCAGCATCAATACCCCAATAAATATCAGGATCATCTGCCAGGAAAAGATGATTTCCCTTACCGGGAAGGGGAAAACGTTGAAGTTGCGGGCGACAAGCAGGAATCCTACCAAAATCAGTATGATTCCCAGCACTGCCCGTCCGGTATTTCTGCTTCTGTGTTCCATGATATGAATGAATTAAAGGTTAAACTTTTCGATTCAAAGATAGGGAGCAAACACTCCATGGAAAAGAAGAAATCGGCGAGTTACCGGATTTTACCGGTCAAATAACAAATCAACCATGACAAGTTCTGCAGGTGGATCAATTTACATACTGAAGAGCAACGAAAGAGCGATCAGCAGGTCGGTTGCAAGCACAGTAACGACATTATTTCCCAGGGCTGGTACGAGTTTTTGCGCATCTTCCTTGTATTTATGAAGGCCGGCACAGGCTCTCAGCCCGATCGGAAAAGGAATAAGGGCAAGGTATAACCAGAAAGGAGTCAGGTTAATGATAGGAATGAGGAGAAGAATTCCAAATGTCAGCAGGATACCAGTATGGTAGATAATGGCTGCTTTTTTCTTTCCCAGCTTTATTACAAGATGCAATCTTCCCCCGGCTTTATCAGCCTCAGCGTCCGGAAACTCATTGATCAGCAGCAGGAGTGATGTCAAAATCCCCGGTGGGATGGATACCATGATGACCGCGGGGGATAGCAGGTCTCTGATTTCCTGACCCGGAGTTGCGGTCATGGTGATATAGGTACCAACCACAACCAGCGAACCAAGGGTAAGTCCGGCAAACAGTTCGCCCAGCATGATACGGGCAAGTCCTTCTGTATAGAACAGGATGGTTAATCCGCCAATCAGTACCAGGATTATGATTGTCCAGTGGGAAACAAAAGTAAAGTAGATACCAATTCCAGCGGCAAGGGTCAGGCAGGATATTGCAGCCATCTTTACGGATTTCGGTGAGGTGTGACCTTCAGTAATCATTCCACTTCCCCCACTGAACGGGCTGCGCTTTGTACGAAAATCAATTCCCGTTTTAAAATCAGAATATTCATTTAAAAGATTTACTGAGCTGTGTGCGGCGGTCACACCGATGACCAGCAGTATCGCATGCAGAATATTAAAATCAACCTGATCTCCCGGTAACTTGTAAGCAAGTGCAAGTCCGATCATAACCAACAGAGCTGCAAGTATCAGGAAGGGAGCCCTGACCTGAGTCAGCCATATTTTCATTCCTCCTGGTCTCTTCATGCAGTTGGGTTTTATTTTGCCGCTAAAATAAGGTTTTAAATCCTGTTCCGGGACAAAGTTAGACAAAACTTCCATTTCTGGAAAAATGTCAGAAGGCAGGGGAGAAAATCAGGGATAATTTATCAATCAAACACTCCGATTTTCCGGGCAATGACAAGCCGCATGATCTCAGATGTACCCTCTCCGATTTGCAGCAGCCGCTGATCACGGTAGAATCGTTCGATATCATAATCTTTCATCAATCCGTAACCTCCGTGGATCTGGACTGCTTCATCGGCGACCTCTTTTGCGATTTCCGAACAATAGAGTTTTGCCATGGCTGATTCTTTTCCATATTCCTTTCCCTCATCTTTCAACCAGCAGGCATGATAAAGCTGTCTTCTTGCCAGCTCGATCTTTGTCGCCATATCCGCCATTTTAAAGCTGTTCACCTGGAACCGGATGATAGCTTGCCCGAATTGTTTCCTCTCTTTGCCATACTGCATTGCCATTTCAAATGCTCCCTGAGCCAGGCCAAGTCCCATGGCTGCAATGGATAGTCTTCCGCAATCGAGCGTATGAAGCATGATTTTCGATCCCATTCCAACATCACCCAGGCGGTCCTCATCGGGCACCTCACAATTATCAAAAAACAGTTCCGATGTATCGGAGGCTCTCCACATCATTTTGTTATGCATCGATCTCCTTGTAAATCCGGGAGTACCTTTTTCCATCAGGAAGGTGGTAAACTCTTTTTTCCCTCCATCCCTGGTTCCGCTGACTGCCTGGACTGTAGCCCCGGAAGATATTTCAACCGATCCGTTGGTAATGAATGTCTTTGATCCGTTGATATACCATTTGCCCTCCTTGAATGTTGCTGTGGTTTTGGTACCCCTGGAGTCTGATCCGGCTTCCGGTTCTGTCAATCCGAATGCCCATAATTCTTTTCCCGTGGCAAGGCGGGGCAGGTATTCCTCCTTCTGTTTCTCCGTTCCAAACTCCAGGATTGGTAATATTCCAAGCGAGTTATGTGCAGCGAGCGTGGCAGCGTGTGAACCGTCAACCCTGGCAAGTTCTTCCACAGCGATAATATAAGAGAGTGTATCCAATTCCTGACCGCCATATTTTTCCGGCATGCACATTCCAAAAAGTCCCAGTTCACCAATCTGCAGGGTTATCTCTTCCGAAAACTCCGCTTTTTCGTCCAGTTCACGGGCAACCGGCTTGATGACCCGTTCGGCAAAATCCCTGACGCTATTGCGGATCAATTCATGCTCTTCGGTTTCAATCATGGTAATGCATTTTATGATTTATAATTAAATTGTCCTGTTTTGCTATATACCCTGATCGGGAACGAACTTATAGGAGTACATGATCATTCCGGTTTTACCCTCCTCATTCATTCTTCTGAATTTAGAAGATAACCGATCCCCGATTTTCAGGGTTTCCGGGTCACAATCCGTGATCTGACCCAGTACTTTCACTCCTTCGTCCAGGCCTACAAGACCAACAGCATACGGCGCAAAATCGGTAAATCCCGATGGAGCAGTCCGGATGATGGTGAATGTTTCCAGTTTACCCTTTCCTGAAAGGTTTATCGTCTCATACTCCATATGGCCACATTCAGGACAAATGAGTCGTCCGGGGAAAGAGATCTTACCACACTGCTTGCATTTTGCAGCTTCCATTCTATATCGCTGCGGACTTTCTCTCCAATGTTTTGGTACATTCATAATATTGCGTTTTATATTGTTTGTAGCGATTTTTTCTTGTCATTCCAATATTAAATAAATCATCTGGGTGTTTTTAAGTAACTCAGTTGTAATTCGCTCACTGCGTTCGTGTAACTCATAGTAATTCAATTGTAAATCAGCTCGTTATACTCGTTGTAATTCGATTGCTTTATTGATTCTTCCCTGTTATTAAATCATTCATCAGTCAAATTATAATCAGCTTCATCCTCTTTCACCTGATTACTCTGTTTACTGGTCGTATTAATATAATTATTCAGTTTTATCCAAATGTTTTTGATTTCATTCATATACCTATCATAATCATCCCGGGGAATCAGATCCCTGTTTTTTGCTTTGGTTAGCCAGGTTTTTGATTCATATAATGAACCTCGTGAATAATATCCAAAATTGATTTTCTCTCTGTAATGGTATCTTCCGAATCCCTCACTTAAATTAGCTGCAATGGAATCAATTGCTTTCACTAATTGTTTACCAACTGTATCTTTTTCGAAATAATTCCATTTTAAAACAAGATCCCAAATCTCCTCACCTATATCCATGGCCAATTTATATACCTGAAGATCATCTATATCCATTTTCTCTTAATTAATTATTGAAATAAGTTACTATTGAGTTAC
>CAYZVJ010000046.1:6601-22665 GCA_964481765.1 uncultured Rikenellaceae bacterium
CATCTATATCCATTTTCTCTTAATTAATTATTGAAATAAGTTACTATTGAGTTACTATCGAATTACTTCCTTTCCACCACATGACAAACGCAACTACCCCCTGATCCGCCCATATTTTGTGCTAAAGCTGTTCTTACTTCAGGTATTTGCCGTTTCCCGGCATTGTTTCGCAGTTGTTCAACGATCTCGCAGATCTGTGCAACGCCGGATGCTCCCACCGGATGTCCTTTTGCTTTCAATCCACCGGAAGGGTTTACGGGAAATTTCCCTGTCACAGCCGTTAATCCGTCCATTGTAGCAGGACCGCCCTGGCCCTGTTTGACCACTCCCAATGTTTCAAGTACCATAATTTCAGCAATGGTAAAGCAGTCGTGCACTTCGGCAAAATCGATATCGTTGATTGTTTTTTGCGCCATTTTCAGGGCACGTTGCACACCCAGGTCGACAGCATCCAGTTTAAGGATGTCTCTGCGGTGGCTAAGTGCGATGGTATCCGTACCCATCCCAATACCTGTAATCTCGACCACAGGGTATTTTTTCATTTTTTTTGCCTCCTCAACAGTGGTCAATAACACAGCTGCTGCACCATCTGTAATCGGTGAGCAATCGAGCAATCGCAAGGGATCGGCTATCATGGTTGAATTCATCACGGTTTCGAGGGTTACTGGAAATGGGAACTGTGCATTGGGATTTAATGCACCGTTTGCATGGTTTTTCACCGCCACCTGTGCAAGCTGTTCCCTGGTGGTACCAAAACGATCCATGTGTGCCCTGGCAAGCATGGCATATAATCCTGGAAACGTTATCCCATGAAAAGCTTCAAAGTCCTGGTCAGCAGCAGATGCCAGAGCAAAGGTGGCATCATTAACACTCACATCGGTCATTTTCTCCACACCGATCGCCAGGGCAAAGTCAGCGAAGCCGGATGCTACTTCAATGAAGGCTGAACGTACTGCCAGTCCTCCCGAGGCACAGGCAGATTCTACGCGTGTTGCAGGGACATGTTTCAGTCCAAGATAATCAGGAACCATACTGGCCAGGTGTTCCTGTCCGTTAAACAGACCGCTGGACATACAACCGATGGACAGGGAGTCAACCCGGTTTGTACCGGCATCAGTGAAGCAGTTTTGAGCAGCTTCAACACACAGATCACGAAGGGATTTGGTCCATAGTTCCCCGAATTTGATCATTCCAATACCAACTATTGCGACATTTCTCATAGCTACCTCCTATTCTGGTTTACGAATTTTACGTCTGAATTTTGCATATACACCGTATTGCAGGTACGTTTTGTGTGTATCGAGCTGGGTTCTGACTTTTGGTGCCAGCTCCCGTATTTCGGCAAGTCGTTTTGTCGTCCGGAAAACAAAAGCATCACTTCCTGCACCGGACCCGTAGGAAACCAGGAGGATCAATTCATCCTCTTTTGCTTCATCCAGGGTTGCAGCCAGTCCCATGGGTGAAGATCCGGAGTAGGTATTTCCCAGCATGGGTGTAAGCAAGCCATAGCGGTACTGGGGTTCAGTAAAACCCAGGCTTTTTGCAACCTGTACCGGGAACTTTCCATTGGGTTGATGGAAAATCATATAATGAAAATCTGATGGTTTCATTCCCGTTTTCTCAAGGATTGCCTCCACTGCACCGGTAATGTGTTTTTTGTATGCAGGCTCTCCGGTAAATCGTCCCCCATGTTCAGGATAATGCGCATTTTCGCGTCGCCAGAAGTCCGGTGTATCGGTCATATAGGCATGGGTATCGATCAGTTCTGCGATAACCTTTTCGCTTCCCATAAGGTAGGCGGCAGCCCCGGCACTTGCAGAATATTCCAATGCATCCCCCGGGGCACCTTGAGAGGTATCCGCGCCAATTGCCAGAGCATATTTAACAGATCCGCTTTGTACCAGTTGCAGTGCGATAAACATGCCTTCCGTTCCGGCTTTGCAGGCAAACTCCAGGTCTGCTGTATGAACGTAGGGACAGGCACCCAACGCTTCAGAAACAATGGTTCCTGTTGGTTTAACTGCATAGGGATGTGATTCGCTGCCGACATAAACAGCTCCTATCTCTGAAGGAGCGATCCCCGCTCTGCGCAGGGCATTACGGGCGGCATTGACGGAAAGTGTTGCACAATCCTCATCGGGAGCAGGTACTGATTTTTCGTTCAGGTTCAAGCCCTTTTTCAGGGCAACCGGGTCTGCTCCCCAGACCTTGGCAATCTCTTCCACTTTTATCCTGTAGCGGGGAATCTGAGTGCCATAACCAATAATTCCAACCATAAAAACCTCCTTTTTAAATTCATCAAATATTATGATTCTTTACCAGAATATTATTTACTTTCCTGTTCAAAATAGACCAGTGGAACACCAGCCTCAACCATCTGACCAATAGAAACAGGGATTTTGTTGATCCGGGCATCCCGGTGAGCGATGATATTGTTTTCCATCTTCATTGCTTCAATCACAAGTACCACATTGCCCTTTTTAATCTCTGCCCCCTTCTTTGCATTGATCTTTATTACTTTTCCCGGCATTGGTGAGGTAAGGACATTGGTATCCGTCATTTCTATCCCTTCTGACAAATGGTATTCGACCTCATCGGAAAGCTGGTCATTTCGTGCTATTTCAAACTGATGTCCATTAAAACTAATGCAGGTTTTTAGTTTCCCACAAGGGGAGATCCATGTTTTATATTCCTGGTTATTAATCGAGAAAGTCAATACCCCATCTGAAAAGCTATCGATTGTGACTTCATGTTTCTTTTTACCAATTTTAGCAACAAAATGGGGGTAATTACTCTTCAGTATGGTAACCGGAATTTCCTTATCATCGAGCTGGACAGGTATTCTCATCCTTGTTCTCCAATAGCCCATATGATCCCAAATATTCAGGTCTGTTGACCGGGAAGGAAAAGCAATATCCCGGACAGGGAAAAGCGTGCTGGCTATAAAGGAAAGGAGTGGAACAATGTGATCCGCTTGCTGTTTTTCATCACTGATCTGTTTTAAGACCAGGTGTGTATTGTGATCGCACCAGGTGGTTGAAATCCGGTTAGCTATGAAATCCTTGTTCCGTATTAAACCGAGAAGGTATGGAATATTGGTTTTTATTCCATGAATAATATAGTTACCGAGTGCTTCATCAAGTTTCTGAGTTGCCTTCTTCCGGTCGTTTCCATGCACGATCAGCTTCCCGACCATCGGGTCGAAAAAACTCTTGATCTCTGTACTTTTATCTGTGGAGGAATCGACACGAATAGTATCTCCTGCAGGTTCTGCATAACAAGTCATAATACCGGGTGATGGCAGAAATCCATTTGCCGGATCTTCCGCATATATTCTGGCTTCAATGGCATGGCCATTTTGCCGGATATCATCCTGTGAAAAGGAGAGTGTATTTCCGGCGCTCACCAGGATCTGTTCACGCACAAGGTCCAGTCCGGTGGTCATTTCCGTAACGGGATGTTCTACCTGTATCCGGGTGTTCATCTCCAGAAAGTAGAAATTCAGGTTTTGGTCGACCAGAAATTCAATGGTGCCGGCATTATTATAACCGATCTCTTTTCCAATCCTTACGGCGGCACTACCCATCTCCTGTCGTAATTCAGGAGTAAGCGTTGGGGAAGGGGATTCTTCGATTATCTTCTGGTAACGCCTCTGTATTGAGCATTCTCTTTCAAACAGGTGAACTACATTTCCATAATGATCACCCATTACCTGGATTTCAATATGGCGGGGGTCTTCGAGATACTGTTCAATATATATCGTTCCATCACCGAAATAGGATAAAGCCTCGCGCCGTGTAGTTTCCAGGGCGCTCTTCAATTCGCTCTCTTCCCTGACCACTCTCATCCCTTTTCCTCCACCTCCGCCAGCTGCTTTTAAAAGTATGGGAAAGGGGATACGTTGAGCAGCTTTGAGCAGTGAATCGGTCGTTTTACCTACGGCTCCCCCAACAAGAGGTATATTGATGCTTTTTATGAACTCCCGCGCTTTGATTTTGTTTCCCATCAGTGCCATGACATCAGCTGATGGACCGATGAATGACAATCCTGCCTGCTGAGTGGCTTCGACAAATTTTGAATTTTCTGCAAGGAATCCATAGCCGGGGTGAATGGCATCACATCCTGATTGTTTTGCTGTTCGAACAATCTTTTCAATATCCAGGTAGGTTTCACTCAGGGCTTCCTTTCCAATGCAGCGGGCTTCATCAGCAACCATTATATGAAGAGATGCAGCATCGGCTTCCGAAAAGATTGCCACGGTTGGTATGCCCAGGCTTTTCGCTGCCCGGTTAATTCGTATGGCGATTTCACCCCTGTTCGCTATTAGTATTTTATTGAATAATTTCATGCTTTTTACCACATATACTTTTGGATTTTTCGGCCTATCCAGGAATCAGAAGTCATTGTTTCTTTACCCATCCAGGAGGTCTTTTCTCCAGGAATGCCTGCATTCCTTCCTGTCCCTCTTCTGAAGCCCTGATCTCTGCAATCATGCGTGCGGTATATTCCAGGGCTTCTTCCAGACTCAAGGTATTGGATACATCAAAGATAAGTTTTTTACATTGAGACATTGCAGAAGGACCACTTGTCAGCAACAGGTCTACCACCGAGGCAACCTGTTTTTCCAGTTCATCGATGGGTAATGATTGATTAACAAGTTTTATTTTTTCTGCTTCTCTCCCTTTAATTCGTCTTCCTGTAAGCATCAACTCCCTTGCTCCAAACTCCCCAACCCTTTTCAGTATATAGGGTGAGATGCAGGCAGGGATCACACCGATTTTCACCTCACTCAGGGAGAAGGTGGTATTCTCTTCACAGAAAGCCATATCGCAGGCAGCGAGTAATCCATTGGCTCCTCCGATGGCTGCGCCATGGACAACGGCTACAGTGGGTTTATTGCAGGTATAGATCGAATAGAAGCAGTGTGAAAGCCGGAGGCTCTCCTTGAGGTTTTCTTCGTATCCATATCTTGTAACATCTTTCATCCAATTCAAATCAGCCCCGGCACAGAACGATTTTCCTTTACCACGCAGGAGAACAACCCGCACCTCTTCTTTTCCATTGATCGATTCAAAACAGTTGATCAGTTCTGAGATCATCAATTCATTAAAGGCGTTGTGCACTCCAGGTCGATTAAGCCATATGGTGGTAACCTGGTCTTTCGATTCGCATGCTATGGTATTGTAATGGGTCATTTCTTGAACGATCATAAAGAAAAAGGGGTGTTACATTCTAAACACCCCATATTTCGGTTCACCAAACTTCCTGTTTAGCGACATGGAAATACCCAGGGCCAAAATTCTCCTGGTATCTGTGGGATCAATGATCCCATCATCCCAGAGTCTTGATGTGCTGTAGTATGGGGATCCTTCGTAGCTATATTCATCCAGTATCGTCTTCCTCAATTTTTGAGCTTCCTGTTCAGAAAAATCTTTTCCCCTGGCCTTCATCTGGTCTTTTTTTATGGTTACCAGTACATCTGCTGCCTGGTCACCTCCCATAACTGAGATGCGAGCATTTGGCCACATGAAAAGGAGTCTGGGTTCATAAGCCCTGCCTGCCATGGCGTAATTGCCGGCACCGAACGATCCACCAAAGATTACTGAAAATTTAGGGACTGTAGCATTGGCAACGGCGTGTACCAATTTGGCACCGTCCCGCGCTATTCCTTCTCTTTCGTACTTTTTACCGACAATGAAACCGGTAATGTTCTGGAGGAAAATAATCGGTACTTTCCGGAAGTCACACAGTTCAATGAAATGAGTTCCTTTCAGCGATGTTTCGGAAAAGAGTACCCCGTTGTTTGCCAGAATGCCAACCGGGAAACCCATGATTCTTGCAAAACCGGTAACCAGCGTGGGAGCATACCTTGCCTTGAATTCATGAAACTTGCTCCCATCCACCAGTCTCATAATGATTTCTCTTGAATCCACGGGTCGTTTCAGATCAAGCGGGGCAATTCCATAGATCTCTTCCGGGTCATATTGAGGATCTTCAGGGGGCAGAATTTCAAGGCCCTGTTTTTCTGTACGGGGAATGGACTCAAAGATATTCCTGCAAATCTGTATGGCATGCTTATCATTTTCAGCGAAATGATCGGATACACCCGAGATGGATGTATGGACCGTAGCACCACCCAAATCCTCTGCTGACACCTCTTCTCCGGTAGCTGCCTTAACCAGTGGAGGTCCTCCGATAAAAATCGTTCCCTGCTTATTGACAATAATGGTTTCATCGCTCATTGCCGGAACATAAGCACCGCCAGCGGTACAGGACCCCATAACAATTGATATCTGGGGAATGCCTTCTGCAGACAGTCTTGCCTGGTTATAAAAGATACGGCCAAAATCAAACCGGTCAGGAAAAACCCGCGCCTGTTCCGGCAGGAACACACCACCTGAATCAACCAGATAAACACAGGGTAGCCGGTTCTCCATGGCAATTTCCTGTGCCCTGATGTGTTTCTTTATCGTTTCTGCCACATAGGTTCCTCCCTTCACGGTTGCATCATTGGCTACAATGATGGATTCCCTGCCATGAATTACACCGATACCCGTCACGATACCAGCTGCCGGAAAGGCATCGTTATACTGACCAAAGGCAGCAAGGGGGGAAAGTTCCAGGAACGGTGTGTTCGGATCAAGCAACAGATCAATCCGTTCACGGGTAAGAAGCTTACCACGGCTGTGATGTTTTTTAACAGCTTCCGGGCTACCTCCCTGAAAAACAAGTTCCAGCTGTTTTTTGTATTCCGCTAATACAATAAGGTATTCTTTTACATGCTTCTTGAATTCCCTTGAATTAGTATTGACCTGTGAGTTAAGTGTTAGCAAAATCAATCATTTTTAGTGTGATTAAGATAGAAAAAAAAAATGGATTTCATGATACACGAATCAGAAATCAAGGGATGATTTTTCTATTTCTTGAAAATCCACTAAATTTAGCCATACATCCATTTGATTCGCCTTGAGCAAATATATCCAGCATTTAATCACCCAGGGGGAAGGGCAAACACTTGATTTCAAGTTTTGCATAACGGATTCGAAAAAAATCGCAAGGACTCTGGCTGCGTTCTCTAATTGCGATGGAGGGAAGCTATTGATCGGCGTTAAAGACAATGGCAACATTTCGGGTATCCGTTCGGATGAAGAGTTTTATATGATCCAGGCTGCTGCAGAAATGTATTGCAGGCCCAATATCTCATTCGAAACTGCAAATTGGGAGATTAACGGAAAAACGATACTTGAAATAATCGTTCCCAAAAGCGACAGAAAGCCGCATTATGCCATCGCCGATGACGGTAAATGGAAAGTATTTGTACGCTCCGGGGATCAGAATTTTATCGGTAACAGGATCCTGCTTAAGACATGGGAAGCGAAAAAAAGAAAGACAGGGACTCTGGTGAAATTCACCAAAAAAGAGAAAATTCTTCTGGATTTTCTGGATAAACATGAATCCATTTCACTTCCCAAATTTCAGAGGATAGCAAACATACCCAGGTATCTTGCAGAGAAAATTCTGGTTAATTTTATTGTCCTTGATATTGCAGGTATTGAATTCACCGAAAAGGGGATTTTTTACCATCTTACCGAATCGGGAGTTAAAAAATTGAGCGGTAACCAAAAATCACTGAATCATGAAGGAAATTGAAAAACTTGACAAAATTGCCATCACGGTAAGGTCTCATAAGTTGTTGAAAGAGCTGCTGCATGAAAACCCAAGGCTGGAGGAAATCATGAGAAATGCAAAAAATGAAACAGAAGCACTGGTTGGTGTGCAGAACTGGATCATGGGGTATCTGAAAACGAAACCGGATGCCTATCGGTATTTCGTCAATAAACAAACGGGCAGAGAGACGTTTGAGAAGCTCGACTGGCAGGATTATGCTGCCATTCGTATCCTTGACTACATCGATAATGCAGGAAGAGAGTTTCCTGACCTTAACCTTCGTGGAGAGATTGCGGTAAGTAATCCCATCAAGTTGATCTGGCTGGGAGTAAATTTTGGTACCGGTGGAGCCAAGCCTTACTTTTTTAAGGATATGCTGCAATTGTTCCGTCAATTTTCGGGAAAAGCGACGAGGGAAATCCCATCCAGGGAAAAAGTCCTCGAATGGATGGAAAGGTATCCTTCAGGGCTTGATCCCAGGATCATTAAGCTAAGAGAAGAGAACAGGGACAGGATTCTTACGATTATTATTGAAAAAATCAACCGGGGTGAGATAAAAGACGACCACTATTTTTTCGAGCATGAAAAAACAAAAGAAGAGAAGCTTGAAACAGCCAGAAAGTGGTGGAAAGAGCGGCTGTTCCACCTTCGCTTTGCAGTCCGTTCCCCCAGGTTGCTGAACGAGTTGTTAGGGAATTCCCTTGATCCTGATACGATGAAGATCCTGTATGATGCTGAAAAGTCAGGTATCCCATTTTTTGTAAATCCCTATTATCTCTCCCTGCTACATGTAAGGGTTCCTTACTTTGCCATCGGAGCCGACCTGGCGATCAGGCACTATATTGTCTACAGTCAGCAATTGGTAAATGAATTCGGGCATATTGTTGCATGGGAAAAGGAGGATCTGGTTGAACCGGGGAAACCCAATGCCGCTGGCTGGTTATTACCTTCACACAATAATGTTCACAGAAGATACCCCGAAGTAGCCATTCTGATACCGGATACCATGGGCAGGGCCTGCGGAGGACTCTGCTCATCCTGCCAGCGAATGTTTGATTTCCAGCGTGGAAACTTGAATTTTGACCTTCAAAAGCTCAAACCCAGGGAGACATGGAGTGAAAAGCTGGAGAAACTCATGAACTATTTTGAAGAGGACTCCCAACTCAGGGATATTCTCATCACCGGAGGGGATGCATTCATGAGTTCGGACCAATCGATTAAAAAAATACTGGTTGCTATTCTCGAAATGGCAAAAAGGAAACAAGAAAAGAACAAAAAACGGAAAGAGGGAGAAAAGCATGCTGAACTTGTCAGGGTTCGTTTCGGTACACGGTTACCGGTATATTTGCCTCAACGTATAACGCCCGAACTAACAGAGATCCTTGCCGACTTTAAAACCAGGGCTTCAAAGATAGGGGTCAAACAATTTCTTGTCCAGACCCATTTTGAATCACCCATGGAAGTAACACCGGAAGCAAGAGAGGGAGTAAGATTGTTAATATCAGCTGGCTGGACTGTAACCAATCAGCTTGTCTTCACTGCCCCGGCTTCCAGACGCGGGCATTCCGCCAAACTTAGGCAGGTGCTCAATGACATCGGTATCCTGAACTACTACACCTTTACTGTCAAAGGGTATATGGAGAATAATTTTATGTTTGCTACCAATGCAAGGGCTGTTCAGGAACAGCTGGAGGAGAAAATCTTAGGAAAAATAGCTGAAAAAGATTATGAAACGATTCGTCAATTCCCCATGGAAGCAGAATTGATGATGGAAAACATTGATGCGCTGCGTAAGTATAACAACATACCTTTCCTGGCAACTGACCGGAATGTATTGAACCTCCCGGGGGTTGGGAAAAGCCTTACATTCAGGGTAATCGGGATTACACGGTACGGAAGAAGAATACTTGAATTCGACCATGATGCTACCCGGGTACACAGTCCCATCATCCATAAAATGGGGAAAGTCGTGATCATTGAATCCAAGTCAATCAGCGAATACCTTAATCAGCTTGAGGAAATGGGTGAAATAATTTCAGATTATGAGGGTATTTACGGGTATTCTATCGGTGAAACGGAAGAACGGATCCCCGTGTTTGAATACCCCGAATATGACTTCGATGTTACACCGGAACTGAGTAATTTAGTGATTGATTAGAAGGGGCTTCCCTCCTGCCTTTGGCTGAAGACGATTCGATTGCAACTTGTGATTGATCCCGATTTTTATTACCTTTGTGATTCTTTCTGGCTTCTGTGCCTCTGCTACTGCATTTTTCTGTCAGTTTTCTTGCCTGACAACCTCATATACAAAATTGATTTTTATGGAAGTAATACGAGTTGAAAAGTTAACCATTTCTCCTTTGTCATTTAAGATTTTCCGAAAAATCCTTGATGAGAATCCTCGACTTGAAGAGATTGTACGCAATGCAAGGAATTGGGAGGATATGCTGCATAGTATCAAATCATGGGTTTTGGAAGAGATTAAAGATCGTCCCTGGGTTCTTCACTTTTACGAGAGCAATACTCCTGAAATGGAAAATTTTAAAAAACTATCCTGGAATGATTATGCTGCAATCCGCCTCCTGGATTATATTAACCACAGCGGTGAAAAGTTTGAAGATCTGAACATTCCGAATAAAGTTTCCGTAAGTTATCCTTTTAAAAACATCTGGCTGGCATACCACAAAGGGTCCGGTGGTGCCAAGCCGGCATTCTTTGAAGACATGCTGCATCTTTTCAGGCAATTCACCGGTAAGGAAACACTGACGTTACCCGGTAAAGAGAAGGTAAAAGAGTGGATGGAACGGCATCCTTCGGGACTGGATCCTGATATCATACGCCTGAGGGAAAGGAACAAAAACAGGATTATTAAGATCATTATTGACAAATTGGATTCCGGAGAGCTTAAGAGCAGGAGGTTTTATTTTGAAACCGGACTTACAAGGAAAGAGAAAATTAAACTGGTTAATGAATGGTGGAATGATGAACGGTTTCACCTCAAGTTTGCCGTCCGTACTCCGGAATTACTGAATGAGATGCTGGATTATTCATTGCAGCCTGATACACTTGAAACATTAAAGAAAGCAAGAGAAGTTGGAATACCGATTTTTGTCAATACCTATTACCTCTCGCTCCTGAATGTGCGGGTCCCTCATTTTGCACTCGGAGCAGACCTGGCAATCAGGGATTACATTTTTCATAGCAACTTTTTGGTCAGGGAGTTTGGAAAGATCATTGCCTGGGAAAAAGAGGATGTCGTTGAACCCGGAGAGCCAAATTTTGCCGGTTGGATTCTCCCAAATCGCCACAACATTCACCGCCGCTATCCGGAAGTAGCGATTATCATTCCGGAAACCATGGCAAGAACCTGCGGCGGACTCTGTTCTTCCTGCCAGAGAATGTATGATTTTCAGCGGGGCCATTTAACCTTTAACCGCGAAGACCTTAAACCGGATGAAAAATGGCCACAGAAACTGGAACGGTTAATGGACTATTTTGAGAATGACTCAAAGTTGAGAGACATTTTAATTACCGGTGGGGATGCATTCATGAGTTCGGAGAAATCACTCAGGGAGGTACTGGATGCGGTCTACCAGATGGCTCTCCGGAAGAAAAAAGCAAACCAGAAAAGGAAAAATGGTGAAAAGTATGCAGAGATTGTGCGGGTGCGACTAGGTACACGATTACCTGTTTATCTGCCGCAACGATTCAATTCGGAACTCATCCGAATTCTGGAACGATTCAAAGAGAAAGCTTCAGCCATTGGCATTGCCCAGTTCGTCATCCAGACGCATATTGAATCTGCTATGGAGATAACCCCTGATACACGGAAGGCGATTCAAAAATTGATCTCCGCAGGCTGGATTGTTACCAATCAGCTTGTTTTCACTGCAGCAGCTTCACGCAGGGGACATACGGCAAAATTGCGTCAGGTTCTGAACGAGATCGGGGTTCTTCCATACTATACATTCACCGTAAAAGGGTATATGGAAAATTACCACAATTTCCCGACAAACGCCAGGAATGTTCAGGAATTAGTTGAAGAGAAAATAGCTGGGAAAGTACCTGAGGAATCCATTGAAGCGATCAAAGGTCTACCGAACGACGCGAAGCATATGGTTAAGAATCTGGAGTTGTTGAGAAAGAAGCATAATCTTCCTTTCCTTGCAACCGACCGGAACGTTTTAAATCTCCCTGGAGTTGGGAAGAGTATGACTTTCAGGGTAATAGGGATCACCCCATGGGGAAGAAGAATACTTCAGTTCGATCATGATAAAACCCGTAATCACAGTCCCATCATACACAAGATGGGTAAAGTAACCGTTGTTGAATCCAAACCGGTAAAACACTACCTGGATCAGCTTGTTGAGATGGGTGAGGATGTATCGGAATACAACGGGGTATATGGATATTCACTGGGTTTAACAGAGCAGATCATGCCTCTGTATGAATATCCTGAATATAAATTTAAGGTAACACCGGAATTTTCAAACCTGGAAGTATAGTCCGGTAACCGGTCAGATCCTTTTGATCGTTAAGCCAGCTGTATACCAATCACGATTATATCATCGACCTGGGGAAGTTTTCCCTGCCATTCAACCAGGGTGTCATCAAGTATTTTACCCTGCTCTTCCATTGGATAGTCCTGAACCTCGAGTAACAATTTTTTAAATGCTTTGGTCATGAATTTTTTCCCTTCCGGTCCGCCAAACTGATCCACATAACCATCGGAAAACATGTAAAGGGTGTATCCCGGTTTCATGTCCAGTTCATGAAGGCTGAATTGTTCATGGTTTTTTGACGAGATTCCGATGGGCATTTTATCGCCCCTGATCTGTTGAAGCAGGTAATTGTTATTGTACATGTCACCCTGCTGGACATCCAACTCCTGGCCTTTTTCCACCGTTTTTTTCTCCCTATCCGTTAGCGGACGAACGAAATAGAGCGGATTATATGCTCCTGAAAATTGCACCCGGCGTTTTTCTTTATCTATCATGCACAGTGCAAGGTCCATCCCATCCTTGGTTTCATCTTCTCCCTCACCCGTCTGTTTAAGGGATTCCATAACATAATCTCTCAATTCATTGAGGATCAGGTTTGACTGGGTAATTCCCGACTTAATGACGATCTCATTCAGAAATGAAATGCCGAGCA
Source organism: uncultured Rikenellaceae bacterium (assembly GCA_964481765.1). Taxonomy (GTDB): domain Bacteria; phylum Bacteroidota; class Bacteroidia; order Bacteroidales; family VadinHA17. The sequence continues at coordinate 19,424 of CAYZVJ010000046.1, forward strand.
TGCTCATGAATGCTCCCGGGACACCATGTCCGGTGCAATCCGCAGCACAGATAAAGACCTTATTCTCCTTCTGTGTCATCCAATAGAAATCACCGCTCACGATATCTCTTGGTTTAAACAGGATAAAGTGTTTGGGCAGGGTTTCGAACAGGGTTTTTTCAGATGGCAGAAGGGCTCTCTGGATCCGGCTTGCGTACTCGATACTATCGGTCAACTCCTCTTTCTGTCTTACGACTTCAGCAGTTCTTTCCGCAACAATTCCCTCCAACCGTATGTTCTCCATCATCAACCGGCGGGTGTAGAGTTTCACAATAATTACCACGAGTGTAATTGCGAGGATCACATAGAGGATGTATGCAATGACCGTTTGATACCAGGGAGGAAGGATGGTGAACTCAAAGGTTCCGATTCCGCTTTCCACTCCGTACACATTTTTTGCCTGAATCCTGAAAATATAATCATGCCGGCTAAGGTTGGTATAGGTAAATTCTGTCCTTTCGGACCAGGGGGCCCAATCCTTATCATTCCCCTCGAGCCAGTACCGGTATTGTGTTGCTTCTTCAGCTTCAAAAAACGGAGCAGCCCAGTGAAACGTTACGTTATTATGATCGAATCTTACGTCATATTTCAGTTCCTCAGGCTGATCGCTGCTAATGATCAATTTACCCTGCTCATTCCGGTGATAGAAGGCTCCGTTAAAAATAACAGAATCGATATCCAGCATGACCCGCCTGACCTGTGCCTGATACGGGATGGTGAAATCCTTTGCATATGATTTATTGTACCGGTAGAATTCACTTGCTTTCCCAAACCATACAATTCCATTTTCATCCGGATAGAACGCATCGGTTGAATACCGCGATAACCGTTTAAATGGCAGGTCATTGGAAACGATGCTATCTCCATACCTGGTAATGTATGTTTCAAAGTACCCGACATCTTCCTGCTGCAAGCTCATCCAAAAATCGCCATCCCCGTCTTTCATTATTCTGAAGACTTTCAGGGATCCGTCCGAAAATTCGGGACCAAAAAATTGGGAAGGAACAAACCGGTCCTCCTGGGTATTGTATTCATAAACACCTCCCTGTGTGGCAAAAAAGATACCCTCTTCGAATTCGAAGATATAATTTTCATTAAGGGTTGGCAGTCCATGATCTGTGGTATACCGGGTAATGATCGTATCATTGTTTTCCGTAAACTCGAACCTGAGAATTCCACCAAACACACTGGAGGCAAAGATATTTCCCCGATCATCCTCAACAATCGATCGAATTTCATCACGTCCAACGTAATCTCCCTCAAGTTCCCATTTTCCCCGATTAAAACGGATAGTGGTAAATCCATCCATGTGCCCGAGGTATAATTTCCCGGGATCGCTATCCGATTTGTTCACTTTGTAAATATTTAAGCGTCTGGTTAAAATTCCCTGTGTTATATTATCCGCAGAACCAATTCTGCTGAGATCGAACAATCCATGATCAGTGCCAACGAGCAATTTTTCCGGGAAGCTTCCATCCCCCTCAAAGCAAATAAATGACCATGCCTGGGCAACGATCTCTTCTACTTTTTCAAAACGTACATAGCCGAAATCGTTCCGGGTCATATAGTACACTCCGTTTTCTGTAGCAAGAAACAGGCTGCCTTTATATCGTATGATATCATTGATATTTCCACTGATTCCACTCTCTTCTCCAAAATAGCGGAAGGGAGAATTGGTCTCGACTTTTCCCATTCCGAAAGTAAGGGCTAACCACATGGGTGAATTCGCCATGTTTTGCGGATTGACGAACATGGATGTTATCGTCTGGTTCTGAAGCCCAACCCTTTCATCAAGCTGAGTAATGACCTGCCCGTCACTCCTGAAGATATAACATCCTTCTCCCTGGACAGTTCCAATTGCAAAGTAGTTATCCGGAAGAGCAATCCCGTTATATAAGAACGACTGTTTCATAATATCGTTCAGTTCAGGGTTGATAAAATGATCATTAACTCCGCCTGTCTCAAGGTTAAAAAGGTAAATTCCAGAACGGGCTGTGCCAATTACCATTTCATTTTCACTTATTGGCACCAGTGCCATTATACGCTTTGTACTGAAAAATGACCCTCCATTGACGGTTACAACCGAATCTCCCTGCATCTCCAGCAGTCCATCAAACCAGTCACCAAGGAAAAACCGGTCATTAGCTACAAAACTGAGGAATACCTGGCTGAATCCATATTCAGCCGGCTTGATAATCTGAATGGTATCGGTTGACTGCAGGTATTTAAAGATTGTCTTCTCAGCACAGAAGTACACATTGCCCTTCCATGTAAGTGTTTTCCATACATCACCGAATTCCTGAGCGGCGGAATCCATCTTGTTTACCAGGCTGTAATATACCAGGTCACCAATGGCATCCGGTCCCAGGTATCCGAATTCACCGACTGCTCCAACATATACTGTTCCATTCTCATCCGTTGCCAGTGAACGGACAAACGACCGGTTCCCGATAGGGATCGTCCTGAAATTCCGGCCATCATATTCCACTACCATGCCGTCATTATTGGCAATATAGATCATCCCGCGATGATCCTGTGTAACAGCCCAGTTCTGCTGTCCGGTCGATTCAACCGGAGGATAATTGGTTATAAACGGAACACCCGTTTCAAAAACCTGGCTGAAACCAGGAATAAAAAGAAAAATAAGGAGAATGGTGCCGGTAATTTTTTTCATCAGCTGGTAGTGATGGCCATTAAACGAAAATAATTAGCAAAAATAAAAATAGAAAGATTACTTTCAAAACATACGACAAGATATATATAATTTCTAAATTTTGTAAAATTATAAAATAACTATTAAACTTATCCCTAACTTTATGGGGGTATTTCCGTATTATAATTGTATATTTTTAGGTTATTAGGTTACATTTTAGGGGGTTCGATATATGAGAAGGGGAATACTATTGATTCTCTCAACTATATTGTTATCCGGATTTATCAGTGAAAAAGAGGATAAGAGAAAGATCAGTTTTTCATCTGAGCCATCCGGGATTGAGATTCTGTGGAATGATTTTTCCCGGCTTCACCTCGAGTTTACGCTCTCTTCTTTTTCGGTATCATCCATTTATACCCCAAACGGAGAATTCTCCAGGATCACTGTTGACGGCTATACCAGTGAGAGCCCGGATGGAACACCTGAATTACCTGCTCTCAGCCGGATCATTGAAATTCCTGCCGGAGCTCAACCGGAAATTCACATTATT
>CAYZVJ010000047.1:0-1577 GCA_964481765.1 uncultured Rikenellaceae bacterium
TATGTCCGAAAACAACATGGTAAAGAATGCCGCCGGGCGATGGGTACCGGAGATGATCAATGGTCAGCCGGTTATTCCGTACAAGGGGATTGGAAAGCATAAACCCAGAGGCACGAAGCATGGCCCGGCGATACCTACCTGTGCTAAGTATCCAGGGGATGGGAACAAGCAGGTCGGATCACTGAAGAAAGCGCTTCAGAAAGCGGGATTGCGTGATGGCATGACCATCTCAACACACCATCACTTCCGGAACGGAGACCTGCTGGCCAACCTGATATTTGATATAGCCAAGGAGCTGGGGGTGAAAGACCTGGTATGGTTTCCCTCCGCCTCCTTTCCCTGTCACGAACACCTTATCCGATACCTCAAGGATGGAACCATCCATCACATTGAAGGCAGCATGAACGGACCGTTGGGAAAGTTTGCCTCGGAGGGAAAGATGAAAGGGGTTGGCGTCTTGCGGTCTCACGGAGGAAGGTATCAGGCAATACAGGATGGTGAGGTCACCATCGATATTGCAGTCATCGGTGCAGCTTGCGCTGATCCGTTTGGCAATGCAAACGGACTATTCGGTATTTCAGCTACCGGCTCACTCGGTTTTGCCCTGGCTGACTCACAGTATGCTGAAAAAGTGATTGTCGTTACCGATAACCTGGTTCCGTTTCCCTGTATTCCCTGGCAGATACAGGGAAATTACGTTGATTTTACCGTTTTGATCGATAAGCTGGGTGATCCGGAAAAGATCATTTCGGGTACAACCCGGATAACAAAAAGTCCCGACAGGCTGGTACTTGCTGAGTTGACAGCCCGGTTTTGTGATGTTACAGGGATCATACAGGATGGCTTCTCTTTTCAGTCAGGAGCCGGAGGCACCTCCCTGGCTGTGGGAGAATATTTCCGCGATATCATGAAGAAAAAGGGGATAAAAGCCCGGTTTGCCCGTGGAGGAAGTAACAAATACCTGGTCTCCATGCTGAAGGAGGGACTGGTTGATTACCTGATTGATGGACAGACCTTTGATCTGGATGGTGTTCAATCACTGGTTGAAAATCCAAACCACGTCTGGAGCAGTCCTTTTACATCCTATAACTACCATGGAAAGGGAAATTTTGCAGGCATGGTGGATGTCGTTATCCTGGGGGCAACCGAAATCGATGTGCATTTCAACGCCAATGTGGTTACCCATTCCGACGGGTATCTGCTTCATGGCATTGGTGGCTGGCAGAACTGCCTCTTCTCCAAAACGGTGATCATACCCGTTCCGCTGTTCCGGGACAGGATCCCGGTTATTGTTGACGAGGTGACAACATTATGCGGACCGGGAGAACTAATTGATGTGATAATCACCGAGAGGGGCATTGCAATCAATCCCCTGAGGAAAGACCTGATGGACAAAGTAAAAGGTACGGATCTGCCCGTTCGTTCCATTAAGGAACTGAAGGAGGAAGCGGAAACCATCTGCGGTAAACCGGAGAAGGCAGCTGTCGGGGATCAGATCATTGCCGCGATCAAATGGGTTGACGGGACGGTGATTGATGTGGTGAGGGAAGTGAAGGATGAAGGTTGAAGGATGAAGG
>CAYZVJ010000047.1:1677-10864 GCA_964481765.1 uncultured Rikenellaceae bacterium
GGGACGGTGATTGATGTGGTGAGGGAAGTGAAGGATGAAGGTTGAAGGATGAAGGATGCCTGCCTGACGCCGTGCCTGACGGTCGGGCAGGGATTGCAGACTTGTCCTGACCCGTGAAATTGCGTCATTTAGCTCCGAGCGACATGTCTTTAGAAACAATGCCAACCAATAATACCCGGTCCAACTGCATGGTAATTTTTTGGGAAAGCCTTCCCTGGACCGCAGATCACTAGACCTTAATCCGGGTAGGAGACTATAAGACTGTGGGAGGATAAGTGAGTAGTGAGAAGCCTTTGGCGACCCTTTATTTATAAATTTGGCGATTACGGAAAAAAATGTTATTGAGTTATTGGGTTATTAGGTTATTAATGTACTCAATCCCGTAGGGATGCCCATGGCATAACCCAATAACTATTAATTACGATCCGCCAGCGGATCAAATAACAATTGTATGACCCCGTGAAATAGTGACTTCGTCACTCCTGCTATGCAGGATTTCACAGGATAAACCATTGCACGACTATCGAATGACTACCGTATTATTACCCTATGACAACCGCTTCAAAAATCATTATCACCGCCGTCAAAATCTTCGAAATGTCCCTGGTTGGTATTTGTCTGGTAGTAGATCCGGATTCGTGCAGTATCCCGTAAGAAATCAATTCTACCCACTTCAATTCTTAATATTTTCAGACCGGTTCTCTCTTCCAGATCCTTGATTAGAAGCTCCCTGTTTTCCGGTTTAATCAGGTCAATTTTTTCATACACAATGGTTTTCTGACTCTCAGCCCGGTTCAGCCAGAAACGTTCACCTGCCCAGGTAACAACGAGCAACACAAAATTGATCAGGAAAAGTTCAGCATAGCTTGTTTTCTTGGTTACCATAGCATTGATCACGGAAATGGCAATAACCATGAAGAGATAGGACATCTCTTTCATCGGGATCTGACTGGTTCGGAATCTGAGGATCCCGAACAGGGCGAACAGGCCCAATCCAACACCAATTGAAATGGTCTCAACATTCAGCAATGCGAAGGAGAGCAGGAATACAATGGCACTTACCATCAGGTAGGTGAAGAAGTAGTCTTTCCGTTTGGCTATGGGATAGTACATGTAGCGGACAATGACAAGCACTACCATCATATTGAAAATAAACCGGATCAATAACTCAAAAAAGTCCTGTGTATTGATCAGTTTGATGCCGAACAACCGGGTGGTATCAGCCAACAAGATGAATAAGTCTGTTATCATGGTGAAGTTTATTTAATGTTAGCAATCTGGTTTTAAATCGGTTATGTTTTAAGTCCCTGTTAAGGAGATTCCTGCCAAAGCAGTATTTGCTGAAACTGGTTGGATAAATCCTGCGGGATTGCAGGATTCGGATAAAATCCGAAGTCTCACCGGATATGTCCTGTTTTACTTCTACAATGGAGATGAATGACATATCCTTTTCTTCGGAATGGTTATAGTAACTCAAGTTCAGATCGACGGTTATTCGCTCGTTTACTGATTTATGGACCAGGGTTAGCCTCCGGAACTTGCTCCACATTTTTGGTTCCAATGTTTCGTAAAGATAGGGTGAATTTTCCTCAACATATTTTTTTGCCTTCTTCGAATCGAGGGTATCGATCTCTTTCCGTTTGATCCGCTTCTTGATTGTCCTGCCTTTATTTGTTTTATATTTAATTTCCAGGAAGATCTTATTGGAGTCGACGTAATTGCGAAACCTGACCTTGTACCGGTTTAATTTTCCATTATGGTGGTCAAGATACATCTGATTATCGAGCGTATCCAGGTATAAGGTTTCATACAGGAATAGTCTTTTATCATCAATTTCGAGAATTCTGTACAAATCGGTGGCTTCCTGCAGTATTTCTGACACCTGTTCAACTTTGAAAACAAATTTTGTATCTATCCTGTTCATCAGTTTAACCCTGTCCATCTCGTCCAGTGAAATGGTATCAAATGCCTGCAGTATGTTTTCAATTTGGTCCAAAAATCTCAATAGATTAAATTCCGATCAGATTATTAAAATAGCTATATGGGCGATGGTAATCCAGGAAAGAATATCTTGTATCGGGTACAACGGAGGTTAATCCTTTTTCTGTATAACGATATCATCAACCTCCACAGTTTGACCGCTATCTTTAATTTTAACATTTTTTTTCACTGCCACAACACCCGATGGAACTGTGCCGGTGAGATCCTCAGAATAGGCAAAAACGGTATAATTTCCCTCCCTCAGATATTTGAACCTATATCCGCCATCATAGTTGGTTCTGAACCGGTCACTATAGATCTCATCGTTTCCATAAATAATATAGACATCTTCCTCGGGGGCATAGTACTCATTAATGATAAAGGTGCCCGAATCATCATACAACTGCACATACACTTTCCCTGTAATGACAGATGTTCCTCCTTCACCCTCTTCTTTCGAGCATGAAGAAAGAAAAGCCATTAAAAGGATCACTATTACGCTCAATCGCAACATATCTGTTTTAACACAAAATTAACAAAAGGCTAAATTTTTGCTAAAATAATCATTTCTAACTTCTGATTCTCATTATTTGCGGGATTTGTCATTTTCAGGAGAAGGAGGTTGTTTCGCTACGGATATATTTTGTATTTTACAAAAAAGTTATTTCATGAAGAAGTACAAATGCACGGTATGTGGATTCATTTACGATCCTGAATTGGGTGATCCGGATGGAGGTATCGCTCCCGGCACTCCTTTTGAAGAGATCCCCAATGACTGGTCGTGCCCGGTCTGTGGTGCCACCAAAGACGATTTCGAGGAACTTGTTTAATCCGGAATTGCTGACTGTCAAACGTTTGGTGTTTTCAGGACGTGATCACCCCCGGATCACGTTGTGGGGATATTGGTAATCACCTCGATCAGGAGATCCCAGAATTTTTGCGTAGTAGGAATATTGATCTTTTCATCGGGCGAGTGAGCTCCTTTAATGGTTGGCCCGAAAGAGATCATGTCCAGTGCGGGATATTTCTGAAGAAACAAGCCACATTCCAGTCCTGCGTGAATGGCTCTTACCAGCGGTTTCTCACCAAACAGTTTTTTATACGATTTTTCGGTGATCTGCAGTATTTCGGAATTGGTATCCGGTTTCCAGCCCGGATATCCCCCCGATTGAACGACTTTTGCTCCTGCAAGACGGAACAGATTGGCCAGTTGCTCAGATGCATCCTTTTTTGCTGATTCAACCGAACTGCGCTGGCTGGTAGTCACAAGGATATGGTTATCCTCAATGAATTTAACGGATGCCAGGTTGGTGGATGTTTCGACAAGTCCCGGAATATCCTGGCTGTAAGCGATCACTCCGTGCGGACAGGCATATAACGCTTGCAGTAATTTTCGTTGTACAGCAGGTTTAATAACATGATCTGGCAATGGTGCATTCTCGATGGTTATGGACAGAGCCGTGTCAACCCGTGCGTATTCCGATTTGATATCGTCGATCAGGCTTCGGACCGAGTGTTCAAATTCTGATGCAAACCGCTCTTTCATGGTAATAACAGCAAATGCTTCTCTTGGTATTGCATTACGCAGGTTTCCACCATCAAAGGCATGGAGCCTGCTCTTGTAAAGCTGCCGTGCATGCCACAGGATCCGGGTAAGGATCTTGTTTGAATTACCCAGTCCCTTGTCAATTTCATCTCCCGAATGCCCTCCCTTAAGGCCCGTTACGCTGACTTTATAAGCAATGGAACGGGAAGGGACTGTTACTTTCTTGTAACGGAATGTTGCCAGCGTATCCATTCCTCCGGCACATCCGATAAACAACTCCCCTTCATCTTCCGAATCCAGGTTGATCAGTATACCGCTTTGAAGAAGGTTCGGATCGATCCCATGCGCCCCGGTCATTCCACTCTCTTCATCGACGGTAAAGAGGCATTCGAGAGGACCGTGGTCGATTTCACTGCTCTCAAGTATCGCAAGCTGCGTGGCGATCCCAATACCATCATCAGCGCCCAGCGTGGTTCCCTTTGCCCGAACCCATTCGCCATCGATGACCGGGATGATCGGATCTTGATCAAAATCATGAGTGACACTCGAATTCTTTTCACAGACCATGTCCATATGACTTTGAAGTACAATGGATTTCAGGTTTTCTTTTCCCTTTGAAGCGGGTTTCCTGATCAGGATGTTTCCAACCTCGTCGTGAAGGATTTCCAGATTATGGCTCCTGCCAAACTGCAGTATAAACTCTGATATTTTCCCTTCCTTTTTCGATGGACGCGGAATGGTACAGATCTCTTCAAAATAGGACCATACTCTTCCCGGTTTGAGTTTTTCTAAGACATGCATGTTGAAGCAATGTTTCTGATCTCACAAAAATAGGAAAAAAGAGAGAGTGATCAATACTATTTTTCTTTTGTAAAGCATATAAAAAATGACAATATTTACCTGATATTTTTATTTTCAATCGAACGTTGAGAAATAATGGCTAACCATACTATTGTAGCACTGCCGGGAGATGGCATAGGGAATATTGTATTATCCGAGGCAATCCGTGTATTGGAAGCAGCGAGATTTCATGCCAGCTATGTATATGGTGATATCGGTTGGGAATTCTGGAGATCGGAGGGCAATCCGTTACCACAACGAACCATTGACCTGCTGGCAAAACATAAAATTGCCCTGTTCGGTGCTATTACCTCTAAACCGAAAGATGAAGCAGCAGCTGAACTAAACCCTGAACTTCAGGGCCAGGGATTCATTTATTCCAGCCCGATTGTTGGATTGAGGCAGCATTTCAACCTGGATATCTGCCTCAGGCCATGCAGGACCTATCCCGGTAATCCCCTGAATTTTATCCGGAGAGCATCCGATGGAACCATCGAGGAACCCGTAGTGGATGTGGCGATATTTCGCCAGAATACCGAAGGATTGTATTGCGGAGTGGAATGGACAGATCCACCGGAGCAGGTGTATAACGCCCTGATGACACATCCCAGGTTCAGGAAAAACTTTGGAGATGTTCCGGCAGATGAACTGTCCGTTTCAACCAGGATCTTTACAAAAAAGGCGACGGAAAGGATATTACGGGCTGCTTTTGATCATGCCCGCAAAAAGGATTATAAATCGGTAACGGTTTGTGAAAAACCCAATGTTATCCGTGAGACTTCCGGTATGATGTTCCGCATGGCAAAAGAGATCCGGAAAAACGAATACCCGGATATTGAACTATGGAATACCAATATTGATGCCCAGATGATGTGGTTGACAAAGAATCCGGAAATCTACGGGGTAATTGTAGCCGGGAATATGTTTGGAGATATTGTTTCGGACGGTTTTGCCGGATTGATCGGTGGCCTGGGATTTGCCTGCAGTGCCCAATTCTCACAGGATGGGATAGCCGTTTTTGAACCAACCCATGGTTCGGCACCAAAATATGCCGATTTTGAAATTTCCATCGTGAACCCGATTGCAATGATCGAATCGGCATGCATGATGCTCGATTTTCTCGATGAGAAGGAAACGGCGGAAAAGATCCGTAAAGCGGTATCATCGGTAGTGATTGAAGGGAAAGTCCGTACTTACGATATGATGAAATTGCCGGGAAGAAAGGACGTGATCCGGCAGGGAGCCGCATCAACACAGCAGATGACTGATGCCATTATCGCAAAGCTTTGAGTAGTATCAGAAGGGATGAATCAGCGTTCCAACAACAACGAAGCAAAGAAACTTACAATAAATACCGCGTACGATGAACCAGGAAATCCTGAAATTATGGCCCGAACTGGAATGGATCCGGGATGAAGGCCTTCGCAACAAAACTGCAAAAACATGGGAACTGGCACTTGAGAAAAGTGTGCTTACCGCAAATGACCTCTACAGGATCCCCTTTACATTGCTCTGCGGCCCGGACCTGAAGGTCAGTTTTATGACACATAAACGGTGTGTTGTGCACCTGGCTAAAAAGAGTGGTGAAACGATGAATGAGTTCTTCAAAGATCAGTTACCGGTTGACATGGATGTTCTGATCTCCGGCGCCATTCTGGCTGATGTCGGAAAATTGCTGGAATATGAGATGGATGAGCAGGGTATGGCAGTGCAGGGAACCTATGGCAAATACCTCAGGCATCCTTTCTCGGGGGTTTCTTTGGCTGAACAGTGTGGAGTGCCACCTGCCGTATGTCATATCATTGCTGCCCATGCCGGAGAAGGGGATATGATAAAAAGATCAACTGAAGCATACATTGTCCACCATGCCGATTTCATGACATTTTTACCCTTTACCTCAAGACTTCAGTATTAATATATTTGTTAATTTTGATACATACGAAAAAGAGAGCTGCTGAAAGAACCATTTAATTCTTTTCTTTTTTTTCCTCTCTGATATGAACCGTTTATATGGTTAGCTTCGATTTCATCCTGGTTATCGTCTGTCTGGTTTTTATTCTGGTATCTCTCTATTTTGAACTGCTTGGAGCTTCCTTTACCTTTTTAATAGCCGTGGTGATCCTCGGCATATTCGGTGTTTTGACACCCGCAGAAATATTGTCTGGATTTGCCAATGAACAGGTTGCTGTTATCATCATGTTGCTCCTGCTGGGGGATGTTATCCGGCGTACGGAAGTCATAGAGATCCTTTTTGACCGGGTTTTCAGGGGAGCCCGAAGCAAAAGGGGGTTCCTGGGGCGGATGATGTTGATCGTTGCCTCTTTTTCCGCGTTCCTGAACAATACCCCGCTGGTTGCCGTGATGATGCCCTATGTAAACAGCTGGTGCAAACGGAACCAGATTTCACCCTCAAAATTTTTGATGCCGCTTTCGTATGCCGCCATCCTGGGAGGGTGCGCAACACTAATCGGGACATCCACTAACCTGATCGTGAATGGTCTGGTGGTTGACCAGCAGATCATCCCGGGTTTGCCTTCCCTCTGGATATTCGATTTTGTCTGGGTAGGAGTCCCCATGATTATCATCGGATTTTTTTATATCGTTTTTTTTAGTGATAAACTGCTTCCTTCAAAAGATGACCTGCTCGAAGAATTCAATGTGAATGAGAGAAGTTATTTTGTGGAAACCCAGGTTAGAAAGAAATCCAATCTGATCGGCATGACCATTCAAGAATCGGGTTTGCGAAACCTCCTGGGACTGTATTTGCTTGAGATCCATAGGAATAACCGAAAAATATTTGTGGTATCAAATAGCCTGATCATTGAGCAGGGTGATATCCTTGTGTTTGCAGGCGATACATCCAGGGTTGCGGAACTGACTGAATCCACTTCCGGACTCATCATACCATCGGTAGGAATGATGCGGCGAAAAAAGAAAACAGAAGTTGTTGAAATAATCATATCACCCAACTCTTCCCTGGTTAATAAAAGCCTGAAGGATATCAATTTCAGGGCAAAATACGATGCTGCGGTAATTGGGATTCACCGAAACGAAGAGATGATTACCACCAAGCTCAGGGAGGTGGTGCTAAAAACAGGAGATGTACTGCTTCTTTACAGCGGAGATGATTTTCTTAGCCGGAGCCAGGGCACATTGGATTTTTACTTCATTTCCAAGGTGAAAGCGTTTCAGAAATTCGAGAATTATAAAGTTGTCATTTTGCTTGGCGGGTTGATTTTAGCCATCGCCCTGGCAGCCTTTAAGATCATTTCCCTGTTTATGGGATTGTTGATCCTGTTGTTAACCTCACTGGTGTTGAAGATCACAACGCCAAAGGATCTTCCCAAAGGCATTGATTACGACCTGGGCCTGATTATCGTGATGTCACTTGCACTGGGAATAGCCATGATCAAATCGGGCGCAGCATTGGCTGTATCTAATCTTCTGATTACAGTATTCATGCCACTTGGCAAAGTGGGGATCCTGTTTGGGATATACCTTATTACAGCGTTTATGGCAGCCTATATCACAAACAAAGCAGCCGTGGCTATTATCTTTCCGATTTCCCTGGCAACATCAGTGAATCTAGATCTGAATCCAATGCCGTTCATTTTAATTGTTGCGTATGCTGCTGCAGCAAACTTTATGACCCCTATTGGCTACCAGACCAACCTGATGGTATATGGAGCAGGTGGCTACTCCTTCAGGGATTATTTCCGGCTGGGATTCCCATTGACCATGATCTATATGGTGGTAACGGTGACGATTCTATCGTTGATCTATTTTTAATATGGTACCTGGTGCTGAGGGCATAGGGCATAGGGGCAACCTTCGCTAAAGCTTCGGTTGACGAAGCATGGGGCAGAGAGTAGTGAACAGTGAACTGTGAGCAGTAATCAGAAAGAGATGAGTAGTGAGTAGTGAGAAGGGGTCCTGGTTCCTTGGTGCTGGGTACTGGGTAAAAAAAAGAAAATATCGAATATTGTCCGAAGGACTCCCATGGAGAATAAGTAATTATGAATGTTGAAGTGAAATGAAATATTATAAAAAATGGTTTTCGTCTGACCACTAAGCATTGGATTGTGGGGTAGCAAATTGGTCTGACGAATTAGGGAAAAGGAATAGAGACGAAGTGACTCAGGGACGGAGAGACTTAGTAAAAAATGAAACAGGAAACATTAACGGAACTGTTAAGCACCGCCATCAACGCATCCATAGAAGCAGGGATTGCGATAATGGAAGTTTATGATTCCGGGGATCTGAAGACCAACCTGAAAGAAGATCAATCTCCCCTTACCGTTGCTGACCTCCGGTCGCATGACGTGATCAGTTTATTACTTAAGCAAAGTGGCTTCCCGATGCTGAGTGAAGAGGGAGGGGATATACCCTATGACGAACGAAAGAAATGGGGCAATTTCTGGATGATCGATCCGCTTGACGGAACCAAAGAGTTCATCAAAAGAAATGGAGAATTTACGGTGAATATTGCCCTTATTGAGTATAACGAACCTGTTCTTGGCGTTGTGTACCTGCCGGTACTTAAACGCCTTTATTATGCCGTAAAGGGAGGGGGAGGCCACAGGATTGACCGGGTAGATCAAAGCGAACCAGAGCAAATCCCGGGTAAATTAACTGAACGTTCTATTAGTTTACCAGATGAGAGAGAGGGAAAGAGAACCATAGTTGTTGCCAGTCGTTCTCATCTTTCACCAGAAACAAAGGAATTCACCGCACAGCTTGAACAAAGAAATGAAAAGATGGAATTATTATCTGCTGGTAGCTCACTGAAATTATGCCTTATCGCTGAGGGAAGAGCTGATG
>CAYZVJ010000047.1:10964-15796 GCA_964481765.1 uncultured Rikenellaceae bacterium
TTATCTGCTGGTAGCTCACTGAAATTATGCCTTATCGCTGAGGGAAGAGCTGATGTTTATCCCAGGTTGAGCCCTACGATGGAATGGGATATAGCTGCCGGTCACATTATCATTACTGAATCAGGAGGGTCAGTCCGGAAACTCGATGGCACTTTTTTAAAATACAATAAACCGGATTTGCTTAATCCATGGTTCGTTGCAAAATCAAAGTTTTATTTGGCAAAACAGATGAAATAAATGTGATGAAATATGATACTCATTAAATCAACCAATGTTTATGCTCCGGCACCTTTGGGAAGCATTGATATCTTGATTGGAGGAGGGAAAATTCTGGCCCTCGGCAAGGATATTACTTGTAATGGACCGGGAGTACCTGATATTGAGAGAATTGATGGTAATGGCTTAAGAACCATTCCGGGCCTTATTGACGGGCATGTTCACATTGCCGGTGCAGGGGGTGAGGGTGGTCCGTCAACCCGTACCCCGGAAATTCAATTAAGCCGGATGCTGACAGGAGGCGTAACTACAGTGATCGGTTTGCTGGGAACTGATGGAATGACGAGAAACCTCGAAAGTGTTTTAATGAAAGTTAAATCACTACGGGCTGAGGGAGTTTCTGCCTGGATGTTTACCGGTGCTTACCAGGTCCCGACTCCAACCATCCTGGGGGATGTTGGCAGGGATATTTCATTAATTGAGGAAGTGATCGGTGTTGGTGAAGTCGCGATTTCTGATCACAGATCATCAGAACCATCTGTGGATGAATTGATAAGATTGGCAGTGCATGCACGAATAGGAGGGATGTTCTCAGGAAAATCCGGAATAGTAAACCTGCATATGGGTGACAGGGAGAATCCATTTAATCCAATTTATCAGGCAGTGGAAAGAAGCGACCTGTTGTTTACGCAGTTTTTACCAACCCATTGCAACCGCAATGATCATATCCTTGAAGAGACCAAAAAATATGGAAAAACAGGTTTTATTGATTTTACTGCTTTTCCAAAGGATTACAATCATGAGGATAAAAAAGCTTCTGCCGCAATAGTGGAAGTTCTTAAAGCGGGTGTCCCACCCGGTCATATTACCGTTACTTCCGATGGCTGTGGCTCACTGCCGTTTTTTACAGACGGAAAATTAGTGAAGCTGGGTATGGGAAGCCCGGATGCAATTTTTCACACGTTACTGGAACTGGTTATGGATGAAGGACTACCATGGGAAGATGCATTGCCCGTTGTGACTTCAAACCCGGCTAATATCCTCAAACTTTCGAATAAGGGTTTCATTGAAACCGGAAAAGATGCAGATCTTGTATTATTGAATGAAAAAAATGAGATAACGTTTCTTTTTGCAAACGGAGAGATGATGATACGCGAAGGTCAGTTAATAAAGAAAGGAACCTTTGAGATTTAAGCCATGCCTGTGGATTTTACAATCGTTACATTTCAATTCCGTAATACAATAAGGCGGTTACATTTTATTTAAAATTGGTCGAAATGACAAAAACCAAAAAGGTTCCAACCTTTACACAATCCCTGATACCCCTGATAGCAATTGCTGTCTTTCTTGGATTCGGATATGGACTGTTACACCTTAGCGCAGAGATTTTGTTGATTGCCGCAGCTACTGTTGCGGGATTTATTGCTGTGTACCTCGGGTACTCCTATAGAGAGATTGAAAACGGGATCATTAAAAGCATGATGAAGGGAATGCCTGCAATGCTGATTGTCATTGTTGTGGGAGCCCTGATCGGTTCATGGATTGCCTGCGGAACCATACCCATGCTGGTTTATTATGGATTAAAAATAATCTCTCCTCAATATTTTCTTGTAACTACTTGTATTGTATGTTCTCTTATTTCGTTGGTAACCGGAACCTCATACGGCACAATCGGGACCGTAGGGGTTGCTTTTATAGGAATAGCTCATGGACTGAATATTCCTTTGGGCCAGGCAGCTGGAGCCATCGTTGCCGGTGCCTATTTTGGAGATAAGATATCACCCTTTTCAGACACTACAAACCTGGCACCCATAGCAACACGCAGCAACCTGTTTGATCACATTAAACATATGCTCTGGACAACTACCCCTGCCTGGATTATCGGGATAGTAGTCTATTTAGTTCTTGGTATGTTCTTCCATGATGGTGGAAGTGCTTCACTGGAGAAAACGGATCTTATTATGCGAACCATTCGTGAGAATTTTGTTTTTCACTGGATACTGATTCTGCCTCCTGTCGTTACACTTGGTTCTGCAATCATGAAAAAGCCGGTTATTCCAAACATGCTCCTTTCTTCCATTATGGCTGTTCTCCTTGCCATCCTGTTACAGGGACTGGATCTGAAGACTTCAGTTGCTGCTATGGTCACAGGGTATACTTTTCAAAGTGGCGAACCGCTTGTTGATACGTTATTAACCCGTGGCGGAATGGTGGGTATGATGCATGTTACATTGATTGCATTTTGTGCTTTTGCGTTTGGAGGGATTATGCAGGAAACCGGAATGCTGGAGGTTATTCTTGAACGACTGTTAACCGTTGCCAACACAGCGGGTAAAATTATTGCATCGTCCGTTGTAGCTTCAATCGCCACAGCAGTTATGACAGGAAGTTCTTTTTTATCCATTTTGATCCCGGGTGAACTGTTTGCACCGGCTTACAAAAAGTTTAATCTGGCAGCCAAAAACCTGTCCAGAACGACGGAAGATAGTGGCACGGTTGTCGTACCACTCATTCCATGGAGTATTGCCGGTGTTTTTGTTAGCGGTACACTTGGCGTAGAAACTGTTGCATATGTTCCCTGGGCAGTGATGTGTTATACCGGATTTATATTTGCCCTTCTTTATGGCTTTACAGGTTTTGCCATTGCACCCAGGAAACGGGATGATGAAACAATTCCGGGAAGCTGAGAGTAAAGATTCAGTTCAACGTACAGTGTTCAAAGTTCAGGGTTGAATCTTTTCCGGAATCATCCTTGAATTATCCGAACCGATGGTAAGGCGGTTCTCTATCATCCTGTTGTTGTATTGCTGTATGAAAGCATTCCGCTTCAGTTCCATTTTTTTCCGAAGATCAGGGAGTTGATCTAAAAGATTATTTTCCAGTAGTCTGTCCTCTTTAAAGTTAAAGAGACCATACGATTTGCTTCCGTTTGATTGCAGTACATAATCCCCCATAAAAAGCTGAATAACTTCACTCCTCCAGTTAATCACAAACGGTTCTGCTTGCAGATCGAGAAGATTCTGACCGAAAGCAATGAAGGGCTTATCATAATGCAGGTAATACAGAATGGTAGGAAAAATATCAATCTGCTGAGCCAGTTGATATTCATATCCTTTAAAATCACTGCCCGGTTCGTAAAAAATAACAGGTACTTTAAAAAAGCCAACATTGGTTTCGTATTCAGGATAGTAGGTCCTGGATGCATGATCGCCTGTTATCACAAACAACGTGTTTTCAAACCAGGGCATATCCTGAACGCGTTCAAAGAACCGTTCCAGTGAATAATCTGTGTAGTGAATGCATTTGTGGAGCTTTAGCGGACCTTCACGGAATCTTCCAGTATACCGTTCAGGAACCCGATAGGGGTGATGGGAGGATACAGTGTATATTACGGAAAGGAAGGGATTGGGAAGGTCCTTCAATTTTTCAGCAAAGAACTGCAGGAACTCTTCATCCCAGATTCCCCACATCCCGTCATAATCAGCATTGTTCCCATATTCTTTTTTCCCAAAATAATGATCAAATCCAACCAGGTTTACATAGGATTCAAACCCCATTGATCCATTTGGGGCTCCGTGAAAAAAAGAGGTGTGATAGCCTTTCTCTTTCAAATGCATTGCAATACTGTTCACTGCATTTCCTGAATAGGGTGAAAGGACAACATGTTGCTGTAAGGAGGGAATACTTGATAAAACTGAAGGAAGTGCATCAATCGACTTCCTCCCGTTTGCAAACGAATACCAGTACACCTTGCAATCATCCATCAGGGAATCAAGAAAAGGAGTGTATCCCTGGTATGTTCCATTTTCAAGATGTTTATTGAAGGTTGCAAAAAACTCTGTTGCCAGACTCTCCACAATAATGATGACCACATTTTTACGGGTGAACTCTTTGGTTGTATCGGGCAGGTGCAGGGGGGTATATATCTGGTTGAGTTCTGCCTCTGATTTGAAATAATCGATCGGTTCCAACGCTTCACTCCCCAGGGTCCGGTAAATTGAGAAGGGTGTATTCAGTACAATGGCGATCTCAGATGGAAATTCAACATACTTTCCGGCATTACTCAAGGTTATGGGTCGGGTGCTATGCTGCACTCCCCCGCGGAGACCGGCAATCGTCAGCAGCGAAAACAGAACCCCCAGTACCAAACCACCAGTAAAATGAAGGACAGGATTGAAAAGGGTGGCCTTTTCAACCTTTATCCTGGTATACAACCAGACCATGCTGATGATCAGAACCAACCAGAAGAGCGAGACATACCAGTAGTCAACGATGAACTTGAAAAATAATTTCGGTATATTGGATTCGTTTGCAAACTCCTGAAATACATCTGACGTTGTTCGTTTCAGGGTGAATTTATAGTACATGAAGTCGGCTGCATTCGCTGCCAGGGCAATGCCATTAAAAACAAAAAAGAGGTATTTCAAAACCTGTTGATAGTGTTTGTTGTATCTGAAGGGAAAGGGTAACAAGTGCAGGAGAACAAACAAAAGGTTTGTATAGAGGATGGCCGAAATATCGAATTTCAATCCGCCATACATCATTCTTAGAAACTTCATGAAGGTTACGTTGGGAAAGAAGGGGATATTGAACAGGTAGAATCCGATCCGGCATAT
>CAYZVJ010000047.1:15896-20761 GCA_964481765.1 uncultured Rikenellaceae bacterium
AAAGGAATGAAAAAAAGGCTACTGTTCCTGCTCTTGTATGCGCTTTTCTGGCTACTGTTTTTCATCGTATGCAAGCTTATTTTTCTGGTTTATCAGCTTGATCTTTCTGCTGATTATTCATACAAAATCTGGTTTTCCATTTTATTGCACGGGTTCAAGCTTGACCTTTCCATGGTCTCTTATACTCTGATTCTACCCATGCTGGGCAGTGTTATTCACTTTTTTGTTCATGGAGCGTGGTATTCCCATTTCATCCGTTATTATACCCTGCTGTTGCTTCTTGTTTTTTCTCTCCTGGTGGCAGTTGATATGGAGTTATATACACACTGGGGATTCCGTTTGGATAAGACACCGTTGATGTACATTGGAACCCCAAAGGAAATGATGGCTTCAACAGAATTATGGATTTCGTTACGTCAGTTAGTGTTGGCCGTTGTTCTGGCACTGGCAAGTGATGTTCTTTTCAGAAGGTTTATTTTGCCCAAGGTAGATGCATTGCAACGGAGACGGTGGTTGAACAGCGGGATTCTGATATTTTTAACCGCATCATTAATCATTCCCATTCGCGGGGGATTGGGAATTGCCCCGATCAATTCAGGATCTGCCTATTTCCACCAGGATCCTTTTGTGAATCATGCAGGAGTAAACGTTGTTTGGAATTTTATGGCATCCGTTGTCAACGCCCAGCCGTTAAAAAACAGGTATGTTTTCATGGAGAAGGAAAAGGCTGAAAAACTGGTAGCCGACCTGTATGAATCATCCGGCAGTACGGTTAAAGTGATCGATCGGAACCGGCCCAATATCATTCTGGTGGTTGTTGAGAGCTTTACATCAAAAATCATAGAACCGTTGGGTGGGATGGAGGGTATTACTCCGGAATTCAATCGACTGGTACGGGAAGGTATTCTCTTTTCAAACATTTATGCGACGGGTAACAGAACACACAAAGGAGTAACCGGTTTGTTGAGCGGTTATCCGGCACAGCCAACCTTTTCTATTATGAAGATTGCCAAAAAGAATGAAACCCTGCCAAACCTGACAATGGAGCTGACTACACATGGATATTCAACGGCTTATTATTATGGTGGTTCGATCGATTTTGCCAACTTCCGTTCCTATCTCGTTTATTCGGGATTTGACCGAATCGTTAGCATGGATGATTTTGATCCTTCAACGTACAACTCGAAATGGGGAGTGCATGATCACGTTTTATTGGAGAGGTACCTTCAGGATCTTGATACTGCCACCTCACCCTTTTTCCATATAATCCTTACCCTTAGCAGTCATGAGCCGTTTGAAGTCCCCATGGAGACGGTTATCCCGGGTGAAGATCTTTCAAGTAAATTCCTCAATTCGGCGTATTACACGGACAGATCACTGGGTCAGTTTATACGGAATGCAAAACAGAAAGCATGGTGGGAAAATACACTCATTATTATTATAGCAGACCACGGAGCACGTTATCCAAACCTCACAAAAGTTCATGATCCTGACCGGTTTCAAATACCCATGCTCTGGTTGGGGGGTGCGCTCCATGTTAAGGATACGGTCATCACTAAATATGCTTCTCAAACCGATTTGCCCGTAACAATCCTTCGCCAGCTGGATATCGATAGTGAATACCCGTTTAGCAAGGATATCCTTGACAGCAGGTCACAATCCTTTGCATTTTATGCTTTTAATGATGGTTTTGGCTTTATGACGGATACAATGAAACTGGTATATGACAACGTCAGCCACAAATACATCATCAGGGAAGGGATAGTGTCAGGATATGAGCCGGATATTGGTAAAGCTTATCTCCAGGTCACATTTGAAGATTTTGTCAACCGGTAAAATGAAACAGGGGCTGTATTCGAATACAGCCCCTGTTTATCAGAATAAAAAGTTGGAACATTCCCTATTCAATAAGATAAACGGAACCGTATTTGGTTACTATTTTTACGGTTGCCTTCGGGCTTGAATCAGTCCCGACCACACCATCCACAGTTAATGAATTTGAACTGGAAATTTTAGATAATTTGCCGGTTGATGGAAAGGTTATCTTTCCATAACCTGCTTCTCCGTTAAGTTGATAGGAGGCTTCGGGATCGATCCCCAGTTTTATAGTGCCATACTTGCTGTCAATTTCAATTTTCTCAAAGGTTTTGGGAATTGTCTTTACTTCGCAGTTACCGTATCGGCTGGTAAGGACCAGTTTTTTGTTCACCTTATCCAAAGTATAACCGGTGTATCCGCTTTCGCCAACAAAGTTGTTTACCTCACCAAGGGTGAAGTTGTCGTATTTTGAATCGACCACTATTGAACTGGCTTTATCCACAAAAACCTTTGAATAACCGCTCATAACCACCAGGGCAGTTGCCTTATTGATTTCAAATTTATGACAATATTTTACCTCCAGTGTCAGCCAGTCAGCTTCCTCAATAGAACCTTTTCCGTATTTTAGTATCACCTTGCTCAGCGGTTCAACATTTCCACGGATGATCTTATTGGCTTTCAGGTTCCCGTATCTTACATCAATCAATGCTTCTCCGGTGAGTTCGTTGATGAATGTATCTCCATATTTATTGGAGAGATCAAGTTTCAGATCCCTGGGCATGTTTACCGTGTAATCGATACTGAATCTTTTTCCATCTTTTCCTCTTGACCAGCTCTCGCGGTTAAACCTATCGTCAAAAACGGTTTTTGCAGTAATTTCATCACCAGCCTGGTCAAATTTCACATTGATATACTCCAGCAATTTCTCGGCAGATGTTTTGCTTGAGTGTTCAACAGTAACCAGCACATCAATGGTGATCTTCTTCTGATCCCAATCTTTAATATCAACGTTTCCGAATTTATTCTCCAGGATGAGTTTTGTGTTCTCTGAAACACCATACTCTTCGTGATACTCTTTTGTCAGTTCACTTTCCTGTGCTGCCGCATGATAAAGGAAAAGTGGAAAGATAAGTAACAGGAAAAATCCTTTTTTAAATGTTTGTGGTTTCATTGTTTTTATTATTAAGTTCTTGATTATTCAGTTGTTTCAGTTGATCCAGGATCTGATTCATAACTTCGAGTTTTCGCTCGTAATGCTCAATCATTGCATTCATGACCCGCTCATCCGTCGGATTCAGTTTAATGTCTTTCTGAAGGTTAATAAAGATGGAATCCATATCGGAGAGTTCCTTTATCAGGATCTTTTTTTGAAGGCTGTCTTCCGGAAAGGTGCAGTGGTCAATTTCATTGTATCCTTCATTGAACATACTTGTATAGTACATTTCAGCCTCACGGTATTCAGGATACAGATTACCCAATGAGATCGCTTGTTCTGTAGCCAATCGGTTCATAAAATAATCATATGTCCACAATGTTGAGAGCACAACAAGAACAGCTATGGAAGCCACTTTAAGGTAGGTCAGCCAGGGCACCCGTTTATTCTTTTGATGCAATGTCTGCAGTTTATTTGAGAACCGTTCAAAATGGCCCTCTGCTGGTTCTGCGACATCAAATAGTTCGCGGTTCTCTCTTATCCTTTTTTCCAAATGATCCATGTTAATAATCCTCCGCTAAAATGTTAATCAGTCTCTGTTTAGCACGAACGAGCTGTGATCTCGATGTAGAACTGCTTATTCCCAGTATTTCAGATATCTC
Organism: uncultured Rikenellaceae bacterium; assembly: GCA_964481765.1. Classification (GTDB taxonomy): domain Bacteria; phylum Bacteroidota; class Bacteroidia; order Bacteroidales; family VadinHA17. Next base: position 19,530 of record CAYZVJ010000047.1, read on the forward strand.
ATCATGATCATACCCTTCTATCAGGTACAGGGAGAGAACGATCCGGTATTTCTCCGGTAACCGGGTTATTGCCCCTCGGATATCTTCAATGTTGAACCTCATCTCATCCATGTCTCCGGTTTCATCACTCTCTTCCGGGATATCAACGGATATTTCGTCGATCGAATACAGGTCCAGGCTCCTTCTCTTTATGTGATCAAGAGATTTATTAATAACAATCCGCTTCAGCCAGGCACCAAAACTAACCAGCCGCTCATACGTATCAAGCTTTTCGAATGCAGACAAAAACGCTTCCTGCATGATATCTTCTGCCTCCATGGTGTCGTTTACAATTCGTAAGCTGGTATTAAACATTGCCTTATAATAAAATTTGTACAACTGGAACTGTGCTTTCTGGTCCCCTTCCATACACCGGTCAATGATTTCCTGGTGTATGTTTTGATAAAAGACGTTTTTATTACTATCTGAACTCACTCCAAGGACGGCTTAAAAATAAAAATGCTGCATCATGAATTTTTTTCGATTGCTGGTGATGGAATGCAACATAAAGAATCTAATTTATAATTCAGATAAAAGTAGAAAAAAATAGCCATTATCTCTGGTAAAAAAGTTTCATTTGAAAGAGGAGTTGTTGGGTCAGTTTCGTTACGAATCTTACATTTATCGCTGATTCATAAAAAAAAATTGCCGGAAATGCTAAATAACTATTTGATTTCTTGGAGATTTGATAACAAATGAATTATATTTGTTAAATCGATAACACAAATATTAGACTATGAAAAGAATTAAATTTTTATTGCTCGTTTTTGCAGCTGCCTGTTTTATTGGAATATCTGCTTGTCAAAATACCGGTAAAAAAGTTGAAGAGGCAGTGGGAGATACTGTTGAAGAGGCAATTGATGAGGTCGTTGATGAAGCAGCTGTGGATACCGTTGCCGTAGACACTACCGCTATTGAGGAGATGGAATAAGCATTGGCTTTTTCTATCTGATCAGGTTTATGAATCCCTGAGTAACCTCGCCGGTCGAGTAATCCAACTCAGATCCATACATACTATGGGGGATGGTATAGATCAGCAGCAATATAACTGCTGCTAAGATGGTATACCCTGGCCGGTTCTTTTTCCAGTTCATAGCCACTGCAACCAGCCAGAAAACAAAACTGATCAGTGTTTTATTATCGGTCAGATCCCATCCCAGGGGAATTCCTGTCCATGCTTTTCCAAAAGCATG
>CAYZVJ010000047.1:20861-22451 GCA_964481765.1 uncultured Rikenellaceae bacterium
GTTAAACTATATGGACAATAAAAAAAGCGAAGAAAAAAAGCCCGATACAGAGGCATTAATATTTGAAGCGGCTAAAAAAGTGTTTGGAATGAAAGGAATGGCCGGGGCGAGAATGCAGGAAATTGCCGATGAAGCAGGAATCAATAAGGCATTGCTGCATTATTATTTCCGGACAAAAGAGAAGTTGTTTGAAGCGGTATTTACAGCTATTTTTCAATCCTTCTTTCCAAAGGCTATGAGCATCATGGTAAACCCGGAAATCTCATTCAGGGATAAAATTGAAAAGTTTACCACTGTGTACATTTCATTGATCCAGGAGAATCCGTACATTCCGGGTTTCATGTTACACCAGCTATCAACGGGCGGTACGGAGAAAATTGTAAACCTGTTCAGGGAGTCTGGGATAAAGCCTGATTTTTTCTTTCAGCAGGTCGAAAAGGAGATTCAAAAAAAGACGATCTCTTCTGTCAATCCAATGCATCTTATTGTGAACATGATCTCCATGTGTATTTTCCCCTTTATTGGAAAACCCTTTCTCTCCACTTTCCTTTTTCAGGATGCTGAAGCCTACGATCAATTTCTGGAAGAGAGAAAAAAAGAGGTTCCACGGTTTATCATCAATTCAATACAAAAAACATGAAAAAAACAACCTTTCTGCTGATCACGATTTTTCAGGCAGGATTTGTTTATTCACAATCTGCCCTGTCTCTTGAAGAGTGTTATACACGAGCGATAGAGGTGCATCCGGTTAGTGGTGACAACCTGTTGCTGGAAAGCATGACTTTACTTAAACTACAGAACCACAATGCTTTTTATTACCCGCAGTTTGAGCTTTATGCCCAGGCAACCTACCAATCCGATGTTACCAGCGTTGATGTTTCAATTCCCGGTATTGATATTCCAAAACCAGCGAACGATCAATACAAAATTGCGATGGACATCAGCCAGGTTATTTATGACGGAGGATTAACAAAAAGCAGGAAACAGCTGGAGAAGCAACAGTTGGAAACCGCTGTCAAACAGACGGAAGTTACCCTTCACCAGCTTAAAGAACTGGTAAATTCGGTGTTTTTTTCCATACTCCTTCTACAGGAGCAGGAAAAAATCCTGAATCTGATGACTGAGGTTCTGGATGAACGGGTCGTTGTGGCAAAATCGGCAGTAAAGAATGGTGTCATGATGGAGAGTGACCTGTTATCGTTGCTTGCAGAACAGTTGAAGTTGAAACAGCAGGTAACCGAAATAAATATCAGTAAAGAAACCGGGTTGATCGTTCTGGCTGAGCTGCTTGAGATGAAGTTTGATGAAGGGATGGAGCTGGTTGTTCCTGCGGTTGATATTGATCGGAATAGTGATATAAGCAGGCCGGAAATCGGACTGTATGAGTCGCAGATATCCCAGTTTGGATTGAGCAGCGACATCATCAGGTCAAGCCGGCGACCTAAGGTTTATGCATTCAGCCAGGTTGGATACGGCAGACCGGGATTAAACATGTTAAGTGATGAGTTTGACCCCTATTATCTTGTCGGGGCCAGGATATCATGGAATCCATTTGACTGGAAGCAGAGCAAGCGGGAACGGGAGATGCTT
>CAYZVJ010000048.1:0-22320 GCA_964481765.1 uncultured Rikenellaceae bacterium
ATAACATTGGAGATCTTGTGAAGGTAAGGATCAACGCATATACGGCTGCAACCCTTCTTGCAGCTAGAAATGAAAACTGTAACTGATCCATACCGGGAGACCAACCGGGAATACCTCAGCAATATCTTTTGAATTTAAAAAGGATATGTCAAAAGCAGACCGTTCGCCCAGTATCCTGAGCCCATAGGAAAAGATCGCATAGTATGGATCGGCAGGTATCAGATAATTTTCTGTAACAATCGCGAGTCTTCGTGCAACTCTTGCCATTCCACTTACCGTAATGAGTGGATCATTTGTCATACTCCCTTCTGCATGAGCCCATCCGAATCCGACGGTGCCATTGTAGTCCATATTCCCATAGGTAACCGTACCGTATATAACACCGATCCCTGAAAAGCCGCCCTCTTCGATTGCCACTGCTGCGTTCCCATACAGATAACTTATTCCAGCCGAAAAATTCTTAAAAAATTCATAGCCAAACTTAGGCATAACAAAAAATATGGGTTCGCCCATAAAGGTTGAAATGCCTTCAAAACCAGCACCGATAGAAAACCAGTTGGTTATGCCGTAATGTGCCGAGTTAAAGACAATCAGTACGTTCTGATAATACCCATCCCCTTTCTTCAGGTTTCGTCCGGTCTGTCCCCAAAGGTATTTGGAATAACTTGGATTCGGAAAGCGGTATTTCCCTCCTTTGTAATCGGCTGCAGTGGTTTCATCAATTTTTTCAATATCACCTGCTGCAATCGTAATCTCACCCATTGCAGCCGTCTTGATGACGATCTGGTCAGCTGATTTCTGAACCAACTCTCCATGCAGTTCCGATCCATCTTTCAAAACTACATGATATGTTGACCCCACGGTGAGTTTATCCAGGTCCTGCGACCAGAGGGAGTTTGGGAAGAATAGCATTAAAATGAAAATGCCCAGTATGCCGAGCAATGCTTTTTTGTTCATGGCTGTTAGAAATTTGAAGTTAGTAAACGCTTAATGGTTTAAATGTAGAAAATATAAGTGAATAATGAAAGCACAAAAAGTGTTCCAATCAGGTAAATAATGTGTTAAATCTCCCGATGGACAAACAAAATTGATCTTTTGAGGGCAGTTACTTCCGAAGTTTTAATCCCAATTCTTTTAATTGCTCATCACTGATGGGTGAGGGGGAATCGATCATAATATCTTTCCCGGCATTATTTTTTGGAAAAGCGATGAAGTCGCGAATCGTTTCAGATCCTCCAAACAGGGCAACCCAACGGTCAAATCCAAAGGCGATACCCCCGTGCGGTGGTGCTCCGTATTTAAACGCGTTCATCAGGAATCCAAATTGTTCTTCCGCCTCTTTGTGAGTAAAACCAAGCTGTTCAAACATCTCCTGTTGGCGCTCTTTATCATGGATTCGTATAGATCCGCCACCGATTTCCACTCCGTTTATCACCAGGTCGTAAGCATTGGCCCGCACGCTTCCGGGGTCGGTTTCGAACAAATGCCGGTCCTCTTCCAGTGCTGAAGTAAAGGGATGGTGCATGGCGTAAAACCGGTTGCTCTCTTCATCCCACTGAAGCAGCGGAAAGTTCACAATCCACAGGGGTACAAATACACCCTCCTGACGTAATTCCAACTGTTTACCCAATTCAAGCCGTAACTCACCAAGGGCATTCAAAGTATCTGTTTTTTTACCTGCCATGACCAGCAACAGGTCACCCTTTTTAGCCTGCATGCAATCACTCCATTTCTTCAGATCCTCTTCGCAGAAAAATTTATCTACAGAGGATTTAATGCTGCCATCTACATTGTATTTGACATAGATCAATCCTTTGGCCCCGATCTGAGGTCTCTTAACAAATTCCGTCAGTTGATCAATCTGTTTTCTTGAGAATTCCGAGCAACCCCCGGCACAAATTCCACCGATGTAACCGGCATCATCAAAGATGGTAAACCCCTTTCCCCTGGCGAGATGAGTGAGTTCTGACAGTTTCATTCCAAAGCGGATATCCGGCTTATCGGTCCCGTAATCACGCAAGGCTTCATCATAGGGTATTCTGGGGAAGGTCTCTTCTATATTAATCCCCAATATTGTACTGAACAGATGTTTTGCCAATCCTTCAAAAGTTTCCAGAACATCTTCCTTTTCGACAAAAGACATTTCACAATCGATCTGTGTAAATTCAGGTTGCCTGTCGGCTCTGAAATCTTCATCCCGGAAACATTTAACCAACTGAAAATAGCGGTCATATCCGGCGATCATGATCAGTTGTTTAAACGTTTGTGGCGACTGCGGCAGCGCATAGAACCTTCCCGGATGCATCCGGGAAGGAACGACGTAATCCCTGGCGCCTTCCGGAGTAGATTTAATCAAGACCGGCGTTTCGATCTCAATAAAATCCTTTGAATCGAGGTATTTCCTGACTTCCTGAGCCATCCGGTGCCGAAGCAGGATATTTTTTTTCACCGGTTCTCTTCTCAGGTCAAGGTACCGGTACTTCATCCGTAGTTCTTCCCCTCCATCGGTTTCCGTTTCAATTGTAAACGGAGGTATTTCCGACCGGTTGAGGATCCTGAGTTCATCAACGAATACCTCGACCTCTCCGGTCGGGATGTTCGGGTTTTTGTTGCTTCGTTCTGTAACCTTTCCGGTGACTGATAGTACAAATTCGCGCCCCACCTTTCTTGCCTCCTTACAAAGGTCTGGATTGGTTTCCATGTTGAAGACCAATTGTGTAATACCGTATCGGTCTCTCAGATCGATGAATGTCATCCCTCCCAGGTCACGCGATCGGTGAACCCATCCGCAAAGTGTTACATTCCGGTTGATTGCGTCACGATTTAATTCCCCACAGGTGTGTGTTCTGTACATATCTGAATTTTTTCTTGAGCAAATGTAAGGAAAAATTTATGGTTTGTATTATCAAATAAAAAGTCCTAATTTGGGCGTAAAGGGATCCTGAATTTACACCTGCTATTTTATGAAACTCACACCTCCATCTCATGAACATTTTATGAAAGAAGCCCTTAAGGAGGCACGGGTTGGGTTTTCAAATGATGAGATTCCTGTTGGTGCTGTTGTTGTTTGCAAGGGAAAGATTATAGCCCGGGCACACAACCTGACCGAAGGACTTAATGATGTTACCGCACATGCAGAAATGCAGGCAATTACGGCAGCCACCAACTACATCGGGGGAAAACACCTGAGTGATTGTACACTATATGTCACCGTTGAACCATGTATCATGTGCGCCGGCGCTTGTTTCTGGAGCCAGCTGGGGACCCTCGTGTATGGTACCAGGGATGAAAAGAGAGGGTATTCATCTTTGCAGGAAAATATCCTTCACCCCAAAACAGAGGTGATCCCTGCAATTCTTGAGAGGGATTGCCGGCAATTGATGCAGACATTCTTTACTACAAAGCGAAAAAATATAAAAAAGAATAATTTTTGATCCTTCACAGGTTTTGATTAAATCGTGGTTTTTTCATAATTTTGAACAGAAAAACCAAAACAAAAAGAAAATGAACTTAAGCGGAAGAAATCTGCTTCTTGTTGTTTCGTTCCTGCTGTATATTAGTTTTACAGCAGGTGCTCAGATAACAACTCCAAAATCACCCAATGTCAGGTTTGACGAAATAATGCGGGGTGGTGTAATGATCGGACCCGACAGGTATGTTGATGTTAGTGGTAACCCATTTATCGAGGAGGAGTTTCAAGAGGGTGAAGTAATCCATATGGATAGCTCAATGACACATAATGTTTTAATGAGACTGAATCATCACACGGATGAGATAGAGTTTAAAATGGATGATAAGATCCTGGTTTTTGCCAAGCCACGGCAAATTGATCACGTCACTTTCGGGCACCGCTCGTTCGCCTATTATGATTTCATTCAAAACAGGCAAAAGGATGCCGGCTATTTTGAGGTGCTGGCCTGGGGAAATACCAGGCTACTCCTTCGGCGGAATACAATTGTTAAGCGGGAAGATAAACCTCCTACGGACATGTCCGGGGGAAATTTCAGGGACTATTTCCGCACGACAGAGGAATATTTCCTGAAAAAAGGTGAAGCACCTGCTGTTCAAATCAAGAAAGGGGCAAAAAGCATGCTGAAAGCGTTGGGGGATCATGAAGTGGAGTTGTCTGAATTTATTCAGGAGAATAAATTGAAGCTCCGGAGCGAAGAGGAGATGATCGATTTGATCTATTTTTACAACTCAGTCAGCCAGAACGAATAAATCCGTTATTCAGCAACTGAGATGGTTCTGCAAAACCGTAAAACAGCGATCATGGTGCGGTTCAGGACATTTGTCCTTACCCTCATTTTTGTTTGCCTGGTCATTGTTATCTATACAACCCGTTTACTGGATACACCCCTCTTCGGGTTACACAAAAACTACATCACAGCGATCCTGGTCGGGATATTTGCTCTGATCCTGTTGTTTCAATATTTCCTCAACCTGTGCTACATATACTTTTCCGATGAAGGGACGAACCTGATCTTCCGGTTTTATTCATTGCGGATTTTTTCGGGCAGAAAAAGTTCAATTGAGATCCCCAAAAACGGTTTTGTCCGGTTCGAGATGAAGAGGAACTGCCTGGGACTAAAACGTAATCTGTACCTGTACCAGCAGATGAGATCAGGCGTTGCAAAATACCCGCCAATCCCCATTAATTCCCTGACAAAAGGAGAGAGGACAGCCATTCATAATTCCCTGTCCCGCCATGTTCAAAAAGTATGAGGAATATCATAAATAAAAAGGAGATAACCGACTTATTTTTATGCTCTCATCTATTCCTGTTTAAAATTGATATCCTAACTTAAATCCATAAAAAATGAACGTCGATAAATTCATGAATGATCTTGAGAAGAAGCATCCCGGTGAGATGGAATTTCTTCAGGCAGTCCGCGAAGTGCTCGAATCCATTGTAGAGGTATACAATGAAAATCCCCAGTATGAATCTGCCAGTATCATTGAGCGGATTGTTGAACCTGACAGGATTTTAACCTTTAAGGTACCCTGGGCTGATGATGAAGGTAAGATACACGTGAATCTTGGCTACCGGATCCAGTTTAACAATGCCATTGGACCCTACAAGGGAGGGTTGCGTTTTCACCCCAGTGTTAACCTCAGCATTTTAAAGTTCCTGGGATTTGAGCAAATCTTTAAGAACAGCCTGACCTCCCTGCCAATGGGTGGTGCAAAAGGGGGAAGTGATTTCGATCCCAAAGGAAAGTCAAAAGCTGAGATCATGCGGTTTTGCCAGGCTTTTATGCTTGAATTGTGGAAGGTTATTGGACCGCAAACGGATGTTCCTGCCGGTGACATCGGAGTGGGTGGTCAGGAGATCGGTTTTCTCTACGGCATGTATAAAAAGCTAGCCCGTGAAAATACCGGCGTGCTGACAGGGAAAGGGCTGAATTGGGGTGGCAGTCTCATCAGGCCTGAAGCAACAGGATTTGGAAATGTCTATTTTGCCAGTGAGATGCTGGCGACACGGAGTGAAGGTATCGAAGGAAAAACAATCGCCGTATCCGGATTTGGTAATGTTGCATGGGGTGCTGTTTCAAAAGCTACTGAATTGGGAGGCAAAGTAGTTACACTATCAGGTCCCGATGGTTACATTCATGATCCCGACGGTGTTTCCGGTGAAAAAATTGATTATATGCTGGAGCTGCGGGCAACCAATGAAGATATTGTAGCACCCTATGCACAGGAGTTTTCGGGTGCCACTTTTCACCAGGGAAAAAGACCCTGGGAGGTGAAGGTGGATGTTGCCCTTCCCTGTGCTACCCAGAATGAACTGGATAAGCAAGATGCTGAAGCCCTGATAAAAAACGGATGTACCTGCGTATGTGAAGGAGCCAATATGCCTTCTACCCACGAAGCCATAGCACTGTTTCATGAAAGCAAGATTTTGTTTGGGCCAGGGAAAGCTGCTAATGCCGGTGGCGTCTCTACTTCAGGACTTGAAATGGCACAAAACTCGATGAAGCTGAACTGGCCTGAGAAAGAGGTTGATCAGCGGTTACACCAGATCATGCGAAATATCCATGGTGCATGTGTTCATTACGGTACCGGATCCGATGGTTATGTCGATTATGTAAAAGGAGCAAATATAGCCGGATTCCTAAAGGTTGCTGATGCAATGCTCGATCACGGATTGATCTGATTCCACCAAAACATTCAGTACATGACCGAAAACTCCCTGCTCTATAAGATTGGGATAAGCCTGATCCCGGGCGTGGGTAGTATTACAGCAAAAAAACTGATCGAACATATCGGTAGCATCGAAGGCGTATTTCATGAAAAAGAAAAAAACCTTCAAAAACTATCGGGAATTGGTACCTCACTGGCAAAAAATATTGCCACTCAGGATGTATTGAAACGTGCAGAACAGGAAATCCGGTTTCTTGAAAAAAATCGCATTCGCTCTTATTTTTATCTTGATCCTGACTATCCGGACAGGCTTAAACAGTGTCCGGATGCCCCGGTAATCTTCTATTTTCTGGGGAACATCGAACTGAATCAGTCAAAAGTCCTGAGTATTGTTGGAACAAGAAGTGCCACCCAGCGCGGTAAAGAGTTGTGCCAGCAACTGATTGATGACCTTGCCGACAGGGATCACAATCCGTTAATTGTCAGTGGACTGGCCTATGGAATAGATATTTGTGCCCACAAAGCTGCACTGAAACAAGAGCTGAACACGATCGCAGTATTAGGCCACGGATTAAGCACAATTTATCCTTCCCTGCATAAATCAATAGCCCGGGATATCACAAAACAGGGTGGATTGCTCACTGATTTCCTGAGTGATGAAAAACCGGACCGAAACAATTTTGTGAAACGAAACCGGATTATAGCCGGCCTTGCTGATGCTACCATTGTGATCGAATCGGGTCTGACTGGTGGAGCACTGATCACTGCTGACCTGGCAAACTCTTACAACCGTGATGTATTTGCTTTCCCCGGAAGGATTTCTGATCCCTTCTCCACCGGATGTAACCGGTTTATTAAAACCAACAGGGCAGCACTGATTGAAGGAGTTCGCGATCTGGAATACATCATGGGATGGGAACCTGAACTGAAACAAAAAAATCCCATTCAGAAAGAACTATTTAAAGCACTCTCTCCTGAACAAAACAGCGTGGTTGCGCTACTGAAAGAAAACAAACAACTGACTATCGATCAGATCTGTACACGGTTGAAATTGCCGGTAAGTAAAATCTCCCCGATCCTGCTGGACCTTGAATTCTCAGGTATTGTCCGAAGTCTCCCCGGACAGGTATACACCCTGACCGATTGATCAATCCTGCGGAGTTCTGTCTTTGTTATTTCCGGTTTTAAAAAAAATATCTATGTTTGTTCAAATCCAAATGATGCAACTGGTAGATACACATACACATTTGTACCTGAACGAGTTTATGCCTGACCGGGATGATGTCATCAGGAGAGCGATCGATTGTGGTGTGGAAAAATTCTTCCTCCCAAATATCGATAGTTCATCCATTGCAGAGATGCTTAAGCTTGTCACCCGTTATCCGGATCATTGTTTCCCGATGATGGGACTTCATCCCACATCGGTTAAGGAGAATTACCTTTCAGAACTGGCGGTGGTTCGAGGAGAACTGGAAAACAAACGGTTCTATGCTGTTGGGGAGGTAGGGATCGATCTTTATTGGGATACAACTTATGAAAAAGAACAGATCGATGCCTTTCACCAACAGGTTAACCTGGCGCTTGCACATGACCTTCCCCTTGTGATCCATTCCCGCAACTCATTTGACCTGATCGTAACGATCCTTGAAGAATATGATAACCCCCAATTAACGGGTGTATTCCATAGCTTTACGGGCGATATCCGGCAAGCTGAAAAGGCGATCTCACTTGGATTTAAAATGGGTATTGGCGGTATTGTTACGTTTAAGAACTCCGGACTGGATGCTGTAGTCGGAAATATTGACCTTTCTCACATTATCCTGGAAACCGATTCTCCCTATCTTGCACCTGTCCCAAAGCGAGGAAAAAGAAATGAAAGTGCTTATCTCGTATACATCGCAGAGAAAATCGCTCAACTTCATTCCATGGATGTTGCCCGGGTAGCGCAAACAACAACAATGAATGCGATGTCATTGTTTGGCATCTCCAAGACGTCCGGCAGGGTAACAAAATGAACAGATCACTCGTGTTGCTATATCATCATCCACAACACCCTTCAGGGAACCGTTACTATTGCCGGGACAAAAGCCATACAGCGGAAAAGGCAAATTTATTTAAGTTATTCTAATCGGGTATAAATAGAATAGCAATTGGTTGTTTTTCATATTTTTTTCGTATTTTGTGCCGCTGAAATTCTTTGATATAAGTAATCTTTCCGGAGAGGTGACCGAGTGGTCTAAGGTGCACGCCTGGAAAGCGTGTGTACTGTGTGGAACAGTACCGAGGGTTCGAATCCCTCTCTCTCCGCAAAAGACGGAGGGGAAAAAGGGGATTCAAATCCACGGGTAATGTTCAGGATGAAAAAGCCCGGGATCCCGGGTGCAGAAAACGGATGTCCGGAATCAAATTTTTGTTAACCCGTAAAGAAGCATTTTTCAATTTTTTTTTTAATACTTTGTAAACTGAATTTTTGTTATTAATTAAACGAACAACAAATCATGAAAAAATTATTTGCACTTGTAGCAGTATTCGGGATGCTTTTTCTGGGGGCATCACTCAATGCAGTTGCTCAGGAAGAAGAGACCGATACAACTACTATGGAGGAAATGGCTGACACAACTGCAGTTACTGCGGTAACTGCAGAAACTCCGGTTGAGGAGATTACAGCAACTGCCGAAGAAGGAGGTGAATTGCACAAGAAGATTAAAGCGAAATTCATTGAAGGTGGTGCCTCTTTCATGGGAGCAATATTGTTAACCCTGATCTTCGGACTTGCACTGGCCATCGAACGGATCATTTACCTGAACCTGGCTACCACCAACACCGACAAGCTGTTGAAAAAGGTGGAGACAGCACTGGAATCCGATGGACTTGATGCAGCAAAAGAGGTTTGCCGTAATACACGCGGTCCCGTTGCCAGCATTTTTTACCAGGGACTCGACCGCGCTGAGGAGGGGATTGAAGCTGCAGAAAAATCTGTCATTTCCTATGGTAGTGTTCAAATGGGTCTGCTCGAAAAGAACCTCTCCTGGATCTCCCTGTTTATCGCCATCGCTCCGATGTTGGGATTTATGGGAACAGTGATTGGGATGATTGATGCTTTTGACAAGATCCGGATTGCCGGTACGGTTTCTGCACAGTTGGTTGCCGGTGGTATTCAAATCGCCCTGATTACCACAGTAACCGGTCTGATCATTGCCGTAATCCTTCAAATATTTTACAACTATATCCTGACCAAAATTGATGCCCTCGTCAATAATATGGAGGATTCATCAATTTCCCTGATTGATATGCTTGTAAAATATAATCTAAAAAAATAATCAATCATGTCCAGAAATTTAGCAAAAATAGTAACATATGTCCTGTATGCCCTGATGGTCGTGTCTGTCGTGTTGGCCGTGCTATTCTATTTCGGTAAAGTCGTCCCGGGAACAGAAGGAACGAACATGCATGAGCCGGTGATCACGAAAACCATACTTCTCTGGGCAGGAATTCTTGCAGGAGTAACCGCATTATTATCCCTGGCATTTCCTATTATTAATATAGTAACCAATCCAAAAGCAATAAAAAGTACGCTGATTACCCTGGTGGGAGTAGCCATCCTGATTTTTGTTGCCTGGATGCTGGCATCCGATGCTGTTCTGGATTTACCACAATATGAAGGGAAAGATAATGTGCCAAAGATTCTGAAACTTGCTGGCACCGGGTTGTATACAACCTATATCCTGGCAGGTCTGGCAGTTCTTGCTATTCTGTATTCGGAGATAGCTAAGTATTTTAAATAAACAGGAAGCCCCGGGGCTTCCCAAACGTTGACCAGATATGGCAAAAAGGGAACTACAACCAATAAATGCAGGATCCATGGCAGATATTGCCTTTCTCCTGCTGATCTTCTTCCTTGTCACTACAACAATGGACGTGGATACCGGATTGATGAGGGGTTTGCCACAGTTGCCGGACAAGGATGAACCGGAACAAAAGGATGAGATCCATGACAGGAACGTATTTGTTGTTCTGATTAATAAAAACGATGAACTCCTGGTTGAAAACAAACCTACCAGTGTTTTTGAACTGCGTGAATTAGCCAAGGAGTTTATCGCAAATCCTGAAAATAAATCCAATCTGCCTGAATTAGTGGAAAAAGATCTTCCCTTTTTTGGTAAGACAATGGTAACCAAAAACGCTGTAATCTCGCTTCAAAACGACAGGGGTACATCCTATGGCATGTATATCAAAGTACAGAATGAACTGCTCGCAGCAAAACAGGAACTTCGGGATGAAATCTCCCGACGACAATTCGGAATGAAATATGCCGACCTGGATGAGGAAAAAATGGAAGCGGTTAAGGACTATTACCCATCTGTACTGTCAGAAGCAGAACCGAAAGAAATTGGAGGACGAAAATAATGTCGAAATTTAAAAAGAAAGGAAAAAAGAGTGTTGGCGCTTTAAATACCGCCTCCCTCCCCGATATCGTCTTTATGCTGCTGTTTTTCTTCATGACTACAACGGTCATGCGGGAAGTGGATCTGAAGATCACCGTGAAAGTGCCCGATGCCACCGAAGCTGAAAAACTGGAAAAGAAATCACTGGTTAGCTTTATCTATGTCGGAGAACCACTTCCCCAGCATCAGGCAATGTTCGGTACTGAACCCAGAATTCAGCTGAACGATCAGTTTAAACGGGTGGAAGATATCCAGGATTTTATTGCACAGGAACGCGATGCAATGGATGAAAACGACCGGAACAAAATGCTGGTTTCCCTGAAAGTCGATGAAAAGACCAAGATGGGAATTATCGTCGATATTAAAATGGCTCTGAGAAGAGCAAATGCACTGAAAATCAGCTATTCCTCAACAAAAGTCGACAAGATAAAATAATTTTTTCAATCCACAGAAAAAGCTGTTTCACCACGAAGCAGCTTTTTTTATTAATTTTTTTACGCCCGCTAATCCCTCCGCAAACAGCGGGGAATACGCTCGCAGGATTTAAAAGCAGAAAACGCAATGAGATTCGTATTCATTTCTATTGTAATAGTATTTCTTTTCCGATCAATTGGTTATCCCCAGGGTATGGACTTCTCCGGGATGAAGGTTTTCTGGAGAATAATGGAAACACTTGAAAATGACATCATGCCCTCAGATCAAATGTGGAATGAACTGTTCAGTACTCCGGGTTATGTTACCGGGAATGAACATGAATTCACGCATGACTACTTCAAAAAATTCTATACGTTAGCCTTTATGCCCTCAAAAAAGTATGAGCTGGAAAAAGAATTGCAAAGATCGAGCTTCTACACACCATATCTAAGGCACATTGCCGATATTATGAAAAAGAAGAATGATATTAAAAAGAAACAGAAAGAACTGGAAAAATCAAATGAAGTGTTTATTCAGGCATTTGACAGAGTGAAGCGTTACCTGCCTGAAGGCATTACTGAAAAGTATCCCAAACCAACCATTGCATTCATGATATTTGGACCTGATGGAAGGGGGTATGAAACAATCTTGGTAGACCTGGTATATTTCCTGCAAAATGAAGAACAGGCTGTCGGTTTCATTGCTCATGAAATGCACCATTACTATCAAAACCAAGAATCTGTAATGAGAGAAGGTGAAACGGAATTGCTTTGGGTAATTAAACAGATCTATGCCGAAGGTCTTGCCGACCAGATTGATAAAAAAGTGGAATTCTTTGGTGATGGTAAAACTGCTCAGGGTGACCGGGCAAAGAGATACCGTGAACTTGTTTATGACAGTCCGAACGTGATACGAAAAATGGATAGCCTATTGAACGATATCGTGCTTTCTCCTGAACGATACAAAACAAATGCCCTGAAGATATCTGGGTTAGTTCCTCAAAGCGGACATCCCACCGGCTATTACATGGCCAACGCATTATTGGACCATGCAGGTACTGAAAGCCTGGTGGAAAATTTTGGAAACCCTTTTTCATTCTTTCGAAGATACAGTGACATGGCTTGTCGCTCTAATGGAAAATATCCGCCATTTTCTGATGAAGCATTGCAATTGATAGGAGAGTTGGAAGAACGATACGCAAAGTAGTAATTTCGGATACAACCGTTAAAGCTTTTTATAAAACTCCCTCATTGTTTTCAGGTATTCTTCAAAGGCAGACTTTCCCTTTTTATTCATCGAAATGAGGGTCCGCGGTCGTTTCTTATAAAAGGTCTTTTCAATAGAAACATACCCGGCTTTTTCCAGCTTGCTCAGGTGACTCGATAAATTTCCCTGGGAAAGTCCGGTTTCGTTCAACAGAAACGTAAAATCCACCTGTTCTGCAGCATTCAGGATAGCCAGCAGAACAATCCGGGCAGGTTCGTGGATGATCTTATCCGTCCCGATAACCTGCTTTATGATCAGATCTTCACTCATGTTCGAAATCAGCTTTAACGTTTTGTAACGGGTGAGTTTTCAGAAACCGGGCAAGCCTGATCGTTCCGTATATGATAATCAATGCTCCTGGAATACAGAAAATAAACAGATCTCCCGGGAGGTTAAAAATCGTATCCAGACCTAATGGCTCGTCCAGGAAAAAGCCAATCCCTGCTGCCAGTCCAACTACGTACAGACTGTACAAACCAACCAGCCAGGCAACAAAGCTCATCAGCAACAGGATCGCTCCGAAAAGAATAACCGGAGGTATGCTTAACATTTGACCGTGGATGAATTGCACTTTGAAAATTGAAGCAGCGAGCATCAGGATGGTTAATCCGAAACTGATCAGGAGGAAAATCTTCAGTATAATCAACCTTCCCCCTTTTACCGGTCGCATCTTTATATAACCGATCCTGGGAGTGGTGATGAAGTACTTGGCAAGCAGCATCGGGACCAGCAGGATGAGGATCAGAAAACGAATGTACCAGGGAATACTCCATTCCAAGTAGGTGTAAATGCCATTTATCCCGGCAGCCCCGAGCATCAAACCAAAGAAAATATCCAGGATGCCGTCACGGCTTTGCAGGAAAAGAACACTCTTTTCAATCTGCTTTGGATCTAATTTTTTATACATGGCAAATCAGTTTTATTTGTACTGCATTATTGTTTGTACTACAAACTTAATATTAATACAATAATTATGCAAGAATTTTGAGATATTTTTTTATCGATTATCTCCATCTATCTGAATCAAGCCAGAAGGATTCATGCAACCGGCAGACCTACGGATTTACGATAAAAAGACCACTTAGAATAATACACGGGTTTTTTGTATTTGATCATCGGAAAGACTAACTTTATCTATCCAAACCAGAACCATGTTTCGGATTAATTCAAGGTTTATTCTTATCGTATATGCGGTAGGAATATTCATTACCGTAAATGATCATTGTGCATATTCGAATTTCACTCCGGCAGAACGCGTTTCTGAATTTCTAACCCTCTTTGCTGAAACCAATCAAACGGAATCGGAAGGTAAATCAGCTCCCGATCCTCCGGTATTGCTAACACCGGCAGATGGATCATCGGGTATCAATACTCGTCCGGGCCTCACCTGGGAGTTTTCAGCAGGAGTAACTGCCTGGCATCTTCAGGTTTCCCTAAACGAATCTTTTTCTCCCACCATTTTTAACGACACAACCATCATCAAAAATTCACGGCAGGTGGGTGCATTACCATGCAACCGCAACGTGTACTGGCGTGTAAGGGCTAAAAATGCAGACGGTTGGAGCTCCTATTCCAATACATCCAGCTTCCGCACACTGGAAGCACCTCAAAACACGACAATATCGATACGTAGCTCATTTACCTCACCGGGAAGCAGACCTTCCGGACTTGCCTGGGATGGCAGGAATCTCTGGATGGTTGATAACCTGAGAAACCTGTACAAAATGGATGCAACCGGAAACGTAATCACGAGTTTCCCGGTACTCGGATTTTCCGACGACAGGGGTCTGACCTGGGACGGAACCGGTTTATGGATTGTTGTGGGGATACATAATTATAAGATGGATACCCTGGGGAATGTGATCGATACCCTGAATGTGCAACACTGGTGGCATAGTGGCCTGGATTGGGATGGTAAATACTGGTGGTTCGGAAATTATAATTCAAGTACGCTTCACAAGCATGACAGAGAGGGCAATGAAATTCTGAATTTTGAACTGAATGAGATCTTCGGTCATCCCACCGGTCTGGCTTATGATGGGATTAACCTTTGGGTCGGCACCTCGAGTGAAGGATTCACCGATGATATTTTCAAGTACTCAACCTTGGGGGCATATGTGTATGAATTCGATCTGGGAACTATTGGTATAAGTCCGGTCTCAGGTTCCTACGCCGCAGTGGCATGGGACGGGCAATCACTCTGGTATGCTTCTGATGATCAGTTTACCATTTACCGTTTTAACGTACCCTATTACCATCAGGTGCCAGCTGTTCCTTCTTTACTTTTGCCTGTCGATGGTGATGTTAATGTTGATATCACGCCAATCCTGGACTGGAGTGAATCCCTGAATGCTGAAAAATATGACCTCCAGGTTGCCACCGATAATTCATTCAATAACCTGGTATTCGATATCCACGATATTTCATCCACCTCACACCAGCTGGGAGCACTGGAAAAGATGACCACCTATTACTGGCATGTCAGGGCAACCAATCCTGTGGGAGCCAGTCTTTTTTCTTCAACCCGATCTTTTACCACACGGGGCATGGAATCTCCCGAAACTGTTTCAGCAACATACAGCAATGGTGCCATTACACTGGCATGGAACCGGGTGGATGAACCCGACCTGGCACAGTACAACATATACCGGGATTTATCTTCTCCTGCAGCAACTTTTCTGGATTGCATTGTAAATCCTTCAGCTGCTGATACTTTCTATGTTGATGACAATGTTACAGCCGGGATGGATTACTACTACCGGATCACATTGCAGGATAGTTATGGAAATGAAAGCGGTTTTTCCAATGAAGCACATTGTGTTGTACCCTTTGATCTTCATTCCGACTCCCTGGCTCTGGTGGCTTTGTATGAAAGCTCTGACGGTGCAAACTGGACCGATCGCAGCAACTGGCTAACCGGAAAGGTATCCACCTGGTTCGGGATAACGGTATCGGCTAACCGGGTTGTTTCAATCAACCTGGATCACAACAACCTGAAAGGAACAATTCCCTCATCGCTCTGTCAGCTCGATCAGCTGCAGGAGTTGATTCTTCCAGACAACCAGCTATCCGGAATAATTTCATCCGCAATCGGCAATCTCGTGAATCTGCAGCGGATCGATCTAAATACAAATCAACTTTCGGGGGAAATCCCACCGGAAATTGGAGGTTTATCCAACCTGCAGGAACTATTGCTGGATGATAATCAGTTCTCAGGATCCATTCCGGATGCACTCGGTAACCTTTCCGGTTTGACACGCCTCAACCTGTCATCCAATCAGCTTACCGGGACGTTCCCTGCATCCCTTGGGAATATCACTTCTCTGACAGACCTTCAACTGTTTTCCAATAACCTGGAAGGTCAGATCCCTGCTGAGATCAGCAACCTGACCAATTTAACTTCACTATTGCTCGAGCACAATGAGTTTACGGATCCGGTACCCGTGGAATGGAATAAACTCACCCAGTTGGAAGTGCTGCATCTGAACGATAATCAATTGGAATACCTTCCAGATCTTTCAGCGCTTACTTCGCTGAATGAACTGAAGATTGATGCGAACAGGTTCACGTTTGAGGATATTGAGCCGAATATCGGTGTCCCGGATCTGACATATATTTATTCCCCCCAGGATAGTGTTGGAACAGAAAAAATTGGTATGGTGGCAATTGATTCCACTTTTACGGTCACTATTGAGGTAGGCGGATTACATAATATGTACCAGTGGTACCTGAACGGAACGTTAATCTCCGGGGCTGATACGGATGAATACACCGTCGATCCGGTGAAAAATGAAGATTACGGAACCTACCATTGTGAAATTACCAATACTGTTGCTCCCCTGCTTACATTGATCAGCCGGCCCATTCATCTTATACCTTCAGACAACTATATCGTTGTAACGGATGAATTGCCCTATGCTGAAGATTTTGAAAACGGTGCTGAATACTGGACAACTGGAGGAACAAACTCCTCATGGCAACTTGGAACGCCTTCCGGCGCAACGATCAATGTCCCGGCATCGGGATCAGATACCTGGATGACAAATCTATCGGGAAACTACAATGCGAATGAAGTGTCCTGGGTAAAGGGTCCCCTCTTCAATCTCTCTCTGCTCTCCAATCCCGCCATTGAGATAAAGGTATGGTGGGATTGTGAAGGGACCTATGACGGAGCCACCCTGCAATATTCCGAGGATACGGCAAAAACCTGGCATACACTTCAGAAGCCTACAAACTACCTCTGGTATAACAGTTCGAATGTAGTTGGATTAATGAATATCACCGGTTCCGGGAAAGGCTGGTCAGGAGATGGAATGTTTGGGACCGGAAGCAACGAATGGGTTACGGTCCGGGCTCCCATTGCCGGACCGGTTGATTACGGAGGGCTCACCTTCCGGATCCTTTTTGTATCCAATGGTTTATATGAAAACGACGGTTTTGCTTTTGACGATGTGAAAATATTTAATGATGTCACTGCCGGTATGAAAGCGGTCAGCGATAACCAGGACATCCGGATTTACCCCAACCCTTTCCATGAATCTGCCCTGGTCGAGTTTGAGAATCCTTCACATGAATGCTTTCGGCTTACCCTTACGGATCTATCGGGAAAGGTTGTCCGGATTATTAATGAAATCACTGCACACAGCATTGAACTTAAGAGGGAATTGCTCTCTCCCGGATTATACATCATCGAAATGAGGGGATCGAAAACCTACCGGAGTATGATCGTGATTGAATAGACAGGATTTTAAGTTAACCATCCAAACCGGAACCATGCTGCGTGTTAAATCAAGGTTAGCTGGTTAAGTGGTCAATGAATGTGTGGCGGAAATCATGAAATTTTCTTATCCCCCCAGCGGTTATCCCAAATACCATGAGATACTTGGTGAAATCCCCATCGAGAATTTTGTTTTCGACTACAGGAAATGGGTAAAACCAATTTTCAAATATGTAAATTTAATAAAAATTCCGTTTCCGGCAGTGGAAATAAACCGGGTTGATGGTATTCGTTTCAGACCCTTATATATTTAGCTATTTCTATGAAATATATATAAAAAAACAACGATGAAAAAAGGTATCACAATTTTAGTGGTGGCGTTATTCGCAGCAGCATGCACTACCCGTAATGAAACTCCACCGGTAAACCAGGAATTTACAACAGAAGGCAGGGAAGTGATTGTTTATACAACAGCCGACAATACTGATCTCAGGATCTCACTTACGGGGAATAGTGTTTTTGAACCAGCCGAACAACCGCTTGAAACGGAAATTGCCGTGTTTGTAAATCCAAATAAATCATTTCAGACCCTGTTGGGAATCGGAGGAGCCATTACGGATGCTTCGGCAAAGGTTTTTGCCAGGTTACCGGAGAATGAGCAGCAGGAATTTTTAAAGGCTTATTATGATCGTGAAGAGGGAATCGGTTATACCCTGGTGCGCACTTCCATCCATAGTTGTGACTTCAGCAGCGAAAGCTACACCTATGTTACGGATGGGGATAAGGAGTTACAAACCTTTCGCATTGACCACGATAAACAGTATCGTATCCCCTTGATCAGAAAAGCCATTGAAGCTGCCGGGGGTAAGCTCACACTGTTTGCCAGTCCCTGGAGTCCTCCCGGGTATATGAAAGACAACAACCACATGCTCAGAGGGGGAAAATTATTGCCGGAATACTACCAGGCATGGGCACTCTACTACACGAAGTTTATAAAAGCTTATGAAAGCGAGGGTATCCCGGTGTGGGGAATAACCATTCAGAATGAACCGATGGCAACTCAGCGGTGGGAGTCGTGCATTTATACCGCTGAAGAAGAACGGGATTTCCTGAAAAATCACCTGGGCCCGACCATGGAAAAGGAAGGACTTGGAGACAGGAAGATCATTGTCTGGGATCATAACCGGGACTTAATGAGCCACAGAGCCAACACGATCTTTGAGGATCCTGGAGCATCAAAATATGCATGGGGCATGGGATTTCACTGGTATGAGACATGGACGGGAGGCCAACCCATGTATGACAACCTGGCCAACGTGAAAGCATCGTATCCCTCAAAAAACCTGTTGTTTACAGAGGGTTGCGTGGGGAATTTCAGCCCCGAAAGGTACCAGTACTGGCCCAATGCCGAACGGTATGGCAGGTCTATGATCAATGATTTTAATCGTGGGGCAGTGGGTTGGACCGACTGGAATATCCTGCTCGACGAAACCGGGGGGCCTAACCACGTTAGTAACTTTTGTTTTGCACCTGTACATGCAGATACCCAATCGGGAGAATTGATTTTTACCCCCTCCTACTATTATATTGGGCATTTCTCCAAATTCTTTCGGCCGGATGCTAAACGGGTAAGCACGACAAGCAGCAGAAGTCATCTGTTATGTACTTCCTTTATGAATGCAGGTGGAAAGATCGCAACGGTTGTGATGAACCAGGGCGATGATGAGATAGTATATCAACTGTTCATCGGTTCCATGGCAGTAGAAGTAACCATTCCACCCCATGCGATTCAGACATTGGTTTATTAATGCAATGAACATCTGGCAAATGTACGGTCCATGAAAGGATTTCCCGTTATAAAACATTCCAGTTGGCCCGTTTTTTCCGGATCACTCAATCCCCGGGGCTGCGCCCTGACAGTATCGTCAGGGCTTCACCCCGGGCTACCAGCATGTCGCTCCTGCCTGCCGGTTCACCCGCCGTTAGGAGGGCAGACACGGCCTTTGAAGCTAAATACTTAATAATCAATTATAATCGAATAGAGTTAAAGTCAAAATTCGATAGTGCAAACCACTTTTATAAAAAACATATACTACTATGGTAAGAAACCGAATCATTCTGATCCTGCTGGCAGCTGTTGTAATATTATTAAACGGCTGCAAGGAAGCAGGTGCTCCTGCTAAAAAGGAAGAATCCGGCAAGGTGAAGGTACTACACACGGATGGTATACAATTGATTGACCCGGAAGGCAACCCGATTGTTCTGAAAGGGACCAACCTGGGCAACTGGCTCGTTCCGGAAGGCTATATGTTTAAAATGGGACAGGTGAATTCGCCCAGAAAGATCGATGAATTGCTGCACGAATTGATCGGTCCGGACAGCCTGACAGCATTCTGGGATCGCTACCTGGAGAATTATATCCGGCGGGAGGATATTGCATACCTGAAAAAAATCGGATGCAATCACATTCGCCTGCCGTTTCATTACAAATTGTTTACGGACGATCGCTACATGGGTAAAAGAAACGCCGGGTTTACCTTGTTTGACCGGGTAATTGAATGGTGTAAAGAAGAAAACCTATATGTTCTGCTGGACATGCATTGTGCTCCGGGCGGACAGACCGGGGATAACATCGACGACAGTTATGGCTATCCCTACCTGTTTAAGAGTGAGTCATCCCAGGATAAGCTGGTTGAGATCTGGGTGAACATCGCGAGCCGGTATAAAGACGAACCGACAATAATAGGATATGACATTATCAACGAGCCCGTTGCTCACTATTTCACTGACGAAATCGATACGTTGAACAGCATCTTGTTTCCAATCTATAAGCGGGTGGTCAAAGCAATCCGCCAGGTGGATCCCCATCATGCCATCTTTCTTAACGGATCGGTCTGGAGCACCAGTTTCGACGTGTTCAGGGAGTTGCCCGGAGAAAACATTGTTTATGAATTTCACAAATACTGGTTTGATGTAAACCAGGAAGCAATACAGACTTATCTTGATTTCAGGGAAGAGCATCAGGTTCCCGTGTATATCGGTGAAACCGGTGAAAACACGGACGAATGGGTGGCGCAATTCAGAACATTGCTGGATGAGCACGCGATAGGCTGGTGTTTCTGGCCCTATAAAAAGATGAACAATACCCGGGGTATCATGAATTTTGAGGAGCCGGAGGATTATCATCTTATCAGTGAATATGCAGCGAGTGACCGGAGCACCTATGAAAACATCCGAAAGAACCGGCCCGATATTGTCAGGGTTCAGAAAGCCCTGAACCAATTCCTGGAGAATTCGCTGTTTGAACATTGTTTCCCCAATACGGGGTATGTTGAAGCGTTGGGGTTTGAGAGTAAAAAGTGATACGATGACTTGGAGTCATCGTATCACTGAATTCTACCAGGAAATCCGATCTGACCGATTAAAAAAACGAAAAAAACATCCGTCAGACCCGTAATGGGTCAGACGGTAACGATATAACCATTCCTCCCCCCTGCCTCACAGGCAGGCTTTAATTCCCCCTCCCAAGGGGGATATTATTTTTCGGCTGAACTTTTTTGGATAATCTTGAAAATCAAAAAGTCGGGGCACGAAAATTGTTCCTCGTCGCTCGACTTCAGCTCGGGCGACGAGTTCCCGGAACCTCAAAGTCGTAAGTCTTTCAGTCCCTCCGGGACGTTCTATTTTTTCCTGCCTGTTCCAGCCACTGAAGTGGCTGTCTATTGCCTGCCAGTCCCTAACGGGACGGGTTAGTTCACAAGTTATTAGTTGTTAAATTAGATTTTGGAAGTTGTATGTTGAATGTTGCCTGCCTGCAGGCAGGGATGTTGTGCCATAGGTACCCCTATGGGGGATAGTGGTCTTCCAAAACTTAGAGTCTATCTAAAAGCGGCAAACACCCTAATCCTGCTAAAATTCCATCACCGCTTCCATGGTTTTGCCAGATGGCGTTTTATCTCCCTGACCTTTGGATTAAGCCGGTCCATGATCTCCTTTTGTATTTCTCCGGCCTTTTCAGCTGCACCGGGCAAAGCTGAAATACGCTCAAACTCCTTCTCCATCTCCGGTTTATACCGCTTCATGCGGTGGAGAATTTTTTCAATTTTTTTAATGTCTTCCTCCTGCGGTTCCATAAAGTCTCTGTCTGTAAGAACCTCCAGATCCCAGATATCGCTCTGCATTTGTTCCTCCAATGTCTCGATCAGATTATCCTTATTCTCTTCCAGTTCCTCAACAGACCGGGCTGCATAAAGATCATACAGCATTTGCGGTGTATCGGGATTATTGTAATCGAAAACAAACTCTTCTTCAGCTTCTTCTTCTGCCGGTTTCATTGCTTCGGCCATGCCTTCCACCATCCCACCCATAAATGTTTCCATCATTTTACCCATCTCCTCAGTATACTGTTCCAGATACGGTCCCAGGCGTTTTTCCATCTCAGCTCCAAACTCGTCGCCAAATTCCTCAGTCCCGGGCAATTCATCGAGACGCTCCATCTCCGCCATGATTTTCGGATCGAGAAGGAAACTCTCATCCTGAAATTTTGACGATTCTTCCTGTTGTTCTTCGGGCGACATGCTGAACATGTTTTCAAAAAAATCTTTCAGTGCTTTTACCCCGGATTTAAAAATCTGCTCCATCAGATCGATAATTTCATCCTTGGCTGCTTTGAATTCATCCAGAGTTTGTATTGACTGCAGGCGGGCGACAGTCTGATCAACTAATTGGTCTCTTTCTTCCATAATAATTTTTTTTTTAAAAGAATCTCAGGAAATGTACTTATTTTGAACGAGAATAAATGTATCCTAATAACAAATTACTAGGAATATTGCGAAAATCATGATTAGCTACCTGCTAACAGCAGTGATTAGTCTTGCAGGGTTTTATTTCGTGAAGATGATAGGGTGATTTATGTTAATTGTTAAAAGTTATGCCATAGGCATCCCTAACGGGATAAGTTAACAGGTTAGGGGAAAATTCATCGTATCACTATTTTTCACCAGCACGGTCTGACGGTTTAATCCGTCTGACCGATAGAAAAAAAACGAAGAATCTATCCGTCAGACCCTTTATGGGTCAGACGGTGACGGCATATTCCTTTTTTCTTCCAATCGGCAGGAGGTGTTATAAAACCACTAAAGAGCAAACTCTGGTGTTTTTCCGCAGATAAAAAAACCTCCCTTCGGGAGGCTTTTTTGTGATGTGATCCCGGCGGATTACTCGCCCCTGACTGCAGTCAGGGACTCGTGATCACCGGGGGGTGGGCTAACACATCAACAAAAAGCACCGCAAAGCGGTGAATTTTTTTATCTGCTGAAAACCACTAAAGAGCAA
>CAYZVJ010000049.1:0-5755 GCA_964481765.1 uncultured Rikenellaceae bacterium
GCAGAGATCAGGGGACACAGGAAAACCTACATCGGGGCAATGCCCGGCAGAATACTTCAAAATATTAAAAAGAGCAAATCATCAAACCCGGTTTTTGTCCTCGATGAAGTGGATAAAGTGGGAACCGATTTCAGGGGTGATCCGGCTTCTGCTCTGCTGGAGGTCCTGGATCCGGAGCAGAACAATACATTTCATGATAATTACCTCGAGTTGGAATATGACCTTTCCAACGTGATGTTCATTGCAACGGCGAATACCGTGAACACCATAAGCCCTGCTTTGAGAGACCGTATGGAAATGATTGATATCAGCGGATATATTGTTGAAGAAAAAATTGAAATAGCAAAACGACACCTTGTCCCGAAGCAGCTTGAAGCCCATGGAGTGAAAAAGGATCAATTGCTCTTTTCAAAACCAATCCTTGAAAACATCATAGAAAATTATACAAGGGAATCAGGAGTCAGGGAACTGGATAAGAAGATCGCAAAAATAACACGGACAATCGCAAAGAAAATTGCCTTTAACCTTGAGTATAACAAAAAGCTCAACCATGAAGGTATTTTTGAAATCCTCGGGCCTCCAGAATACCTGAAAGATATCTACCAGGGTAACGAGTTTGTCGGTGTGGTAACTGGACTTGCCTGGACAGCCATCGGAGGGCAGATCCTTTTTGTTGAAAGCAGCATAAGCAAGGGCGAGGGGAAACTGACACTGACGGGAAGCCTTGGCGATGTTATGAAAGAATCCGCCATCATTGCCCTTGAGTACCTGAAATCTCATGCCGAAGACCTTGACTTGCCTGCCGATATTGCCGAGAAGCATAACTTTCATATCCATGTCCCGGAAGGTGCGATCCCGAAAGATGGTCCCTCAGCCGGTATAACCATGGCTACTTCCCTGGCTTCTTTGCTGTCTCAGCGAAAAGTGAGGAAACATGTCGCCATGACCGGTGAGATTACCCTGCGGGGTAAAATCCTGCCTGTAGGGGGTATTAAGGAGAAAATTCTTGCCGCCAAACGGGCAAACATTAAAGAGATCATCCTCTCAACCGACAATAAAAAAGATATTAGTCAGATAAAAGATATCTATCTTAGTGGATTGAAATTTCATTTTGTCGATGAGATTATGGAAGTTCTGAATTATGCCTTACTTAAACAAAAAGTAAGAGAACGGCGAAAAACAGGTATAAACAAAAAAAGTAATACGATCTAACCAAATCGTTTAATTAAATCATTGCATTATGGGACATGGATTGTTTTGGGGTTTGTTTCTTATCCTGGTCGGGCTGGCCCTGATCCTTAAATTCGTGTTTGACCTGGACATACCGGTCCTGCGTATTGCCCTGGCTCTGTTCCTGATCCTTTTCGGAATACAGTTGCTGATCAGAAATCGGTGGGACTTCAGGTTCAGCCCTCATGAACACGATATCATTTTCAGAGAAACCACCATTCATGGTAAGAATCTGTCTGCATCGGAATATAACGTGATCTTTGGAAAAGCACTGTTCGACCTGACAGACATCGATTCTGCGAGCCTTCCTAAAACCATTAGGATCAACACTATCTTTGGTTCAACAGTTGTAAAAGTCAAGGCAGATTTGCCCCTGAAGATTTCAGGCGATGCAGTCTTTGCCGGTGCAAAACTTGCCGGTGACAGTAAAACCGTTTTTGGGGAGTTGTCCTATACGTCCAGGGCATATCAATCCGGAGCAGATTATCTCCACCTGAAGTCAGATGTGATCTTTAGTGCATTCGAGATGACAATCGATGCTGACAAATCAGATTGAAACCTTCGCGTTAACCCAATGAACAGATTATGGAAAAGATAGCAGTATTCCCCGGTTCTTTTGATCCCTTCACCATAGGGCATGAGTCCATTGTGAAACGAGCCCTATCCCTGTTCGATAAGATCATTATTGCCGTCGGCTATAATGCCGATAAAAAGGGATTTTTCCCGTTAGAAAGAAGGATGTTATGGATAAGAGAGGTGTTTGAAGGAGAATCTAAGGTAACTGTGGATTATTATAGTGGACTGACTATTGATTTTTGCAGAGAGGTGAATGCCCGGTTTATCCTTAGGGGAATACGAACATCTGCTGATTTTGAATATGAACGGGCAATAGCCCAGGTAAATAAGCAGATGATGCCTGAGATCGATTCGGTATTTCTTTTGACCTACCCTGAATACACACCGGTAACATCCTCCCTGGTGAGAGATATCATTCGCCTTGGTGGAGATGCTTCGAAATTCTTACCAAATAGTCCGGATTTGAAAAAGTTCAGGATCGAAGACCTTTCAGATAATGAATAGTGTGAACAGGGGATTAACACTTCTTTTTTTACAATTCATCTGTGCAGGGACCTTACTTTCCCAGGAGATCACCATCAGGGGTACCGAACCGCAATACGCCGGCACAGAGATCACCTTTTACAGATTTGCTGAGCGGATCGCTTTCACCAGACAGGAACTGGGAAACTGCATTGTTGATGAACAGGGTGATTTTATGATCCGTTTCCATTCCGGTTATACACTGCAGGTTTTTGCTGATCTCGGAATGTACACGGTTTATCTTTTCACCGAACCCGGAAGGGAGTATCACGTCAAACTTCCTCCGAGAGCGGATAAAACAATGGCCGATCAGTTAAACCCCTATTTCAAACAGGAGGTAGTTCACCTGGGTATAATCAATCTTGAGCCGGAAGAGCTGAATGGTAAAATTCAACGTTTTGATGCCGCCTTTATACCCCTGTTCCGGAAATATGCTTTCGGAGCCTACATCCAGAACCAGTTCGAAGATCTGGATTCTACCCTACAGGTCGTAAATGAATCATTCGGTGATGACTCCAGTACCTATTTCCGGTGTTATGTTCAGTACAAGAGTGCACTCCTGAAGGAGATGTCATCGGTGAATAGAACATTCAAAGCCATTCCTTCCGATCATTATTCAACTGCAATTCTCTATCATAATCCGGCTTTTCATGATTGGTTTCAACAGGTTTACCATACCTATTTTCAATACCTGAACCGGTTGGATCCGGTTCAATACCCGCTTCATGAAATCATTGATGTGAAACGAAGTTACCGGATGCTTCTGGAGCTGATAAAGGAAACCGAAGCGTTTCCAAATGATACCATAGCAGAAATGATCATTATGAAAGGACTCTATGATGAGTATTTCTCGGATGAGTTTAATGATATGGCAATTCTTGAAATGCTGGATTCATTGATTGAAGCCACGTGCTGTGAGGATCATGTAATGATGGTGAAGAAGATAAAACAGCGGTTGGTCCGCTTGCGGATTGGTTGTATTCCACCCGATTTCAGATTACCAACATTCGACGACGACACCATTACACTGGATGATCTGAAGGGGAAATACATTTACCTGAATTTCTGCACACCGTTAAGTTATCTGTGCAGGAACCATTTTGGTATGCTGCAATCGATACAGGAGAAATATGGAGAAGTATTGGAAGTGATCACTGTTTCGGTGGACGAAGATACTGGCCGCATGAAGGAACTGATTCTGGAAATGGGCCTCTCCTGGAGATTCCTCTATTCCCAATTTCAATCACAAATCATTGAAGATTATGATGTTCGGGCTTTCCCAACTTATTATTTGCTTGATCCCCAGGGAGGACTGCTTCTGTCACCTGCTCCTGGTCCGGACAACGGTTTTGAACAAATTTTTATTGGGATCGCTAAAAAGAGAGGGGATTTAGATTTCTAATCCTGCCGTTATCACATCTGCCACAGAGGAGAAAGTATCCTTTATTATCGTGTCCGCTTCCTCCGGAGAAACCCATTTGATTTTGGTAATTTTTTCTCTCTTTTCCGGGATGAGTTTTTCTTCGGACGAGGTGCTCATAACATACCATTTGGTTTTTTTCAGGGCAGTCCTGCCCTTTAGCATATATGTATGATACGTGGTGTGAAGGTAGGATACTACCGTTAATGATCGAATGCCAGACTCTTCCGATACTTCCCGGAGAGCAGCCTGTTTTATCGATTCTTTTTTATTTTTTTTCCCCTTGGGCAGATCCCAGACACCCCTTCTTTTTATAACCAGAAATTCACCCAGCTCGTTCCGGACAAATCCTCCCCCTGCTTTGATGTAATGAAAATACCCCTTAAATATCTTCCAAAGCTCCCTCAGGTCCGAATGAACCAGGAGCAAAGAGGGTATGCTCTTGTTTTTATAAAATTCCTTTATGATCTGATAAAGTCGTTCACTGCCATTGTATTTATAGAATAAGCCGTATTTTTGTTCCGGATTCTCAGGTATAGAGTTGCTGAGAACAACAAATCGGTTATTAAAGTATATCTTGTATTCTTTGATCATGGAAAATACCGGAAAAAAAATCAGCGAGTATTTGATGCAAATAAACGCAATTAAATTAGAACCAGCAAACCCGTTTACCTGGGCGTCCGGGTGGAAGTCACCCATTTATTGCGATAACCGGAAAACACTTTCTTACCCTGTTATCCGTGACTTTATTTCAAATGAGTTTGTGCGGATCATCAACGAAAAATTTCCGGGAACCCAGGTCATTGCCGGTGTTGCAACCGGTGCCATTGCACAGGGGGCGCTGGTCGCCAATAAACTGAATTTACCTTTTGTTTATGTCCGCTCCAATCCCAAACAACACGGGCTTGAGAATTTAATTGAAGGGGTGACCAACCCCGGTGAAAAGGTGGTGGTCGTGGAAGATCTGATTTCAACCGGAGGCAGCAGCCTGAAAGCAGTTGAAGCACTGAGAAAGGCAGGGCTGGAGGTGGAAGGAATGGTGGCTATCTTTACCTATGGCTTCCCGGTAGCCGAAGAAAATTTTAAGCGTGCCGGATGTACATTGTATACGATTGGTAATTATCCTGTTTTGATTGACCTGGCTCTTGAAAAAGGGTATATTCAGAAGGAAGATATCCTGACCCTGAAAAAATGGAGGGAAAATCCGGGAGAATGGGGTGGAGGTTAAAGGATAAAGGATGATGGATGAAGGTTGATGGTAAGGATTCAAAGTTGATAAGCAGATAAGTTGATACGAATGCCGGAAGCTAAAAGATAATTCTTAAGTTCAGCATCCATTGTACAAAATACAAAACGTCCCGTAGGGACTGAAAGAGGTAAGAAATGAGAAGTGAGAGGTGAGTGGTGAGTAGTGAGAGGGAGAGATGGAGTGACGAAGAGACTTAGAGACGGAGAGAGAGTTATGAGTGGAGTATGTTGTTTCAGATTGTTCCATATGGTTTCAAGTTGTTCCAAAAAGATGTAATGCGAAAACGTAGCTAATGTCTTAATTGCCTCTTCCATAGGAATGCCTGCCTGGACGGCAGTCAGGCCTTCGGCAGAATGTCTCAAATGCCCTGAGATTCTCAAATTCACGATTCGAAATTCGGGACCTTACCCGTCAACTTTTCGGAACTGAAAACTGAAAGCTGAGAACGAAAACCGGGAACTGAAAACTGAAAACTGAAAACTGATAACTATTCGTTATGACCACCATCGAGAGCAGAATAGGGAAAATTGAGGAGAAGGACGAAACGATCTTTCAATTCCTTTCCAATTTCAGGAATTTTGAAAACCTGATTCCACAGGATAAGATCAGTGGCTGGGAGGCAACCGGGGATAGTTGCCGGTTTATCATTTCCGGAATTGGAGAGGTTGGATTGAACATTGTAGATAAAGAACCAAATAAGGTAATTAAATATTCGGGCGATAACCTGGCAACGGTAGACTTCCATCTCTGGATCCAGC
>CAYZVJ010000049.1:5855-12034 GCA_964481765.1 uncultured Rikenellaceae bacterium
ATTAAATATTCGGGCGATAACCTGGCAACGGTAGACTTCCATCTCTGGATCCAGCTAAAACAGGTTGATGACAGGGATACACGTGTTAAGATTACTTTTAAAGCTGAATTGAATCCGATGCTGAAAAGCCTGGCAAAAAAACCCTTGCAGGAGTTTGTAAATATCCTTGTGGATAAATTGGAGCAGCATCAATTCTGAGGGATCGGTTTATAGAGTAACTCATAAAAACCTCGGGAATGCACTAAAAAATAAACAGAACAACTATTATTCACTCAAGCATATAATCTATCTCCCGGAATCTATATTTCCGGATCTCTCCCGTTTTAGTCTCAAGTATCAATGCTCCGAACGAATCGACCCCGGTAATTCTGGCAGAAAAAATATCCTTTCCGTGCCGATAAGGATAGAATGCATTGTACCTGAACAGGTTAGATAAGTACTCCTGATCTATTTCGTCTACCTGGTTGTTTATTAATTGTGTGTATCGCTTTTCCAACTTTTCACAGAGGGAGTGCAAGGCCTCTTCGAGATCAAATGTGGTTCCTGTAATTAGCCGCATAGAGATAGGGTTGGGTGCATCACTCAGGAAATGTGTCTGATTTACATTCAGCCCGATGCCGATAATGGAATGGTTGAATTCAGATCCGATGATTGAATTCTCAATGAGAATGCCTGCAATTTTGTCATTTTCCACATAGATATCGTTTGGCCATTTTATGGTGCTTTGGTCAATGGTTTCAGATAAGAAGTCAACCATGGCGAGTGAAGTCACTTTTGACAGCATGAATTGTGCTTCAACATTCAGGAATTGGGGGTATAATAATACGGAAAAGGTAAGGTTTTTTCCGGCTTCACTTTCCCAGGAATTTCCTGCATGCCCGCGGCCTTTCGTTTGTTCATCAGCCTTGATGATCGTCCCTTCCGGCAATAGCTCTTTTTTCAGCAACTCATGGGCAAGGGTGTTGGTGGAGAGAGCCCTGTTTTTTCTTATGATGTTCGTTCCAATCACGATCAATGTGTCCTGTTTTAATAGTGCAATAAATTTCTGACCCGTCAATGCATATTCAATATTACAACTTCCGGATAAAAAAATGTAAGAAATTCAGATAAATTGGATTTGCTGGCACCCAAATTGTACCGTAGATGAAGGGTGCCATTAATTGCCTGAGATAATCCATTTTCGGGCTGAATAATTAAAAATTGATTACCTTTGTGCATATTTTTTCTCGATGCAAAAAACTGAAATAGTTGATACTGAACGTCTAATAGGAACAATTGTACAGGGAATTCAGAACAAGAAGGGAAGCGATATCGTTACAGTGGATTTAACCGTGTTGGAGAACTCATTTTGTCAGTTTTTTGTTATTTGCCATGGAAATTCAAATATCCAGGTAGGTGCTATTGCTGAATCTGTTGAAGAGAGGGTGAGAGAAGATCTTCGGGAAAAGGTGTGGCACCGGGAAGGTATGGAAAATGCACAATGGGTACTGCTTGATTATGGTGATGTTTTGGTACACATTTTTCAAAAAGAATTCAGGGATTTTTATAACCTTGAAGAGTTATGGGCCGATGCGAATATAACGCAAGTTGAAGAGAATGGTTTAGGAGGGAAATAGAAATGGCAGAAAAAAAAATCAATGGAAATCCCGGGTCGGATTCAAACAATACATCCGGAAAACCCGGAAAATCCGGAAAACCCGGGAAACCAAAATTCAATGCCTATTGGATTTATGGAGGGATTGCAGTTGCAATTTTAGCCATACAGCTGATTTATAGCGGATCAGGAGCTAAAAAGATCGACATGGTCAAGTTGGAGCAGCAACTGATCCAGAACAGAGATATCGCCAAAATTGTGGTGATCAATAAGGAGAGTGCAGAGATCTACCTGACCCCTGAAGCGGTTACCTCCGAACGTTATCCGGATATTAAATCCAAAGGATTTGGTGGTTTGCCGGCTTCTGGACCCCATTACGTGTTGACCATCCCATCGGGAGATTACCTGGAAGACCGGTTGGAAGAAGCAGAAGCAAAGTACGGTTACGCAGATAATGAGCGGATTAATGTAAGTTATGAGAACAGGAAAAACATCCTCGGGGACCTCCTGGGATGGCTAATCCCATTAGCCCTTCTTGTAGTAGTCTGGATGATCATTTTTCGCAGGATGAGCGGTGGAGCAGGAGGGGGCGGAGCAGGCGGTATATTCAGTGTGGGCAAATCAAAAGCACAGATTTTTGACAAGGAGTCGAACATTAAGATCGATTTTAAGGATGTTGCCGGCCTGGAAGAGGCAAAAATGGAAGTGAGGGAAATTGTCGATTTCCTGAAAAAGCCGAAGAAATATACCGAACTGGGAGGTAAAATACCCAAAGGCGCCCTGCTGGTAGGGCCTCCGGGAACCGGAAAAACACTGCTGGCAAAAGCCGTTGCCGGAGAAGCCAATGTGCCCTTCTTCTCTATTTCAGGATCCGATTTTGTGGAGATGTTCGTCGGTGTCGGAGCCTCCCGTGTCCGTGATCTGTTCAAACAGGCAAAAGAGAAAGCTCCCTGTATCGTGTTTATCGATGAGATTGATGCCGTTGGCCGGGCGAGAGGAAGAAATCCAAACTTTGGCGCTAATGACGAACGTGAAAATACATTGAACCAGCTGCTGACTGAAATGGATGGGTTTGGAACCAACGTGGGAGTGATTATCCTTGCTGCTACCAACAGGGCAGATATGCTGGATAGAGCCCTGCTGAGAGCCGGACGATTCGACCGCCAGATCCATGTGGAATTGCCCGATCTGAATGAACGAAAAGAGATTTTTAAAGTCCACCTCAGACCCCTGAAACTTGCCAAAGATTTCGATATCGACTTCCTTTCCAAACAAACCCCGGGATTCTCAGGTGCTGATATTGCCAATGTATGTAACGAGGCAGCCCTTATTGCAGCCAGGAAAAATAAAAAAGAGGTTGAAAGACAGGATTTTCTCGATGCCGTTGACAGAATAGTTGGAGGCATGGAACGGAAAAATAAGATCATATCTCCACAGGAGAAAAAGACCATTGCATTTCATGAAGCCGGACATGCAACCGTTAGCTGGCTGCTGGAACATGCCAACCCGCTGGTGAAAGTTACCATTATTCCGCGGGGAAGAGCACTGGGAGCTGCATGGTATCTGCCCGAAGAAAGGCAATTGACCACCACCGACCAGATGCATGACGAACTCGCAGCAGCCCTGGGAGGCAGAGCATCTGAAGAACTGACCTTTGGAAAGATCTCTACCGGTGCACTGAATGACCTCGAAAAAGTGACCAAACAAGCCTATGCCATGGTAACCTACTTCGGAATGAGTGAAAAAATCGGGAACATTAGCTTTTATGACTCATCGGGACAAAATGAGTATGCGTTTAACAAACCCTATAGTGAGAAAACAGCCGAAGCAATCGATGAAGAGGTGAATAGAATTATTGAAAAAGCCTACAAGAGGGCTAAAGATATCCTCATAAAATACAAGAAAGGATTGACTGCCCTGGCTGAACAGTTGCTTGAAAAAGAGGTGATATTCAGCGAAGATCTGGAGAAAATCTTTGGGAAAAGAAAATGGGGAATACCTGCCCGTGAATTAGAACAAACAGTGCAGGCGCGGAAGAAAACAGCTGAAAAAAAGAAATCCACAACACGGAAAAATGCAAGCCCCACACCGGTGAAAGGAAAAGTTGAAATACCCAGAAAAAAAACACCGGCAAAATCAAACGGAAAATGAAATCCGGATGGATAAGAATTGGACTACCATATATTCTACCGATCAACTGTACATCGCCGAACTGGCAAAACAAATGCTTCATGATAATGGAATAGAAGCAGTTGTCATTAATAAACGGGATTCTACCTATAATACATTTGGCGACATTGAGGTATATGTAAATAGGGATAATGTGATCAAAGCACTAGTACTCATTAAAGAATTTGAACGTTGAGCAACCTTGTCAAAAGAACCATTACCGGGATTCTGATTGTTTTCCTTATCATAACGGGAATTACCTTTAGCAGCATCTCATTTTTCTTCCTGTTTTTGCTCGCTCTTGCTGCCGGTTTGTATGAGTTTTACTCCCTGTCTCATATGGCAAAAGTCAGACCACAAACCTATTTTGGAATATTGATCGGGATCCTCTTTTTCGTTCTTAACTTCTTGTATGCCATTGAATTTTTGAATCAGAAGTTTTTCTTCGTCTTTATCCCCCTCATTATTCTTGTTTTTATCAATGAACTCTATATGAAACATAATCGGCCCTTTACAAACATTGCCTATACATTCCTCGGGTTAATCTATATCGCCGTACCCATATCACTTTTTAATTATTTTGTGTTTAGTCCGAATGGTGAACTATTTTCACTGAGCAATCCGGAAGAGAAGCTCGATGCTGTCAACTTCATTTTCCAGCCACCCGAATCCATCATCTATTCACCGCAAATACTACTGGGTTTCTTCATACTCTTCTGGGCCAACGATACAGGAGCCTATCTTGTGGGTATCCCGTTTGGGAAACACCGGTTATTTAAACGCATTTCACCAAAAAAAAGCTGGGAGGGATTCTTCGGAGGAGCCATTATCGCCTTCATCGCTTCCTATCTCCTTTCCCTGTTTTTTAATCACATCAGATTGGCTGACTGGTTGGTAATTACCTTTATTATCGTTACCATCGGGACATTCGGTGACCTGACCGAATCGCTCTTTAAACGAAGTATCGGTGTGAAAGATTCCGGAAAGCTCTTCCCCGGGCACGGAGGAATGCTCGACCGGTTTGATGGCATATTGCTTTCTTCTCCCGTTGTTTTCACATATCTGAAACTTATTAGTTGAAAAAATATAACTTTGCCACTTTGATTATGCTATGGTAATTCATAAAGAGGGCTATCGGTTGCTTTTTAACCTGTTTCTTATACTGGTAATCCTGAATTTAATCGTTTTTCACGTCCTGTCACCGGTTCTTCTTGTTAAAACGATTTTTCTGGTTGGCACAATAATCCTCTTTCTCTTTATCCTATTTTTCTTCCGTCAACCGGTTCGTACTATTGTACCAAATGAAGATCTGATCTATGCCCCGGCTGATGGGAAAATTGTAGCCATCGAGGAGGTCGAAGAACCGGAATATTTTAAGGATACCAGGATACAGGTATCCATCTTTATGTCGGCCTTCAATGTCCATGTAAACCACTATTCCATGGGGGGTGTGGTCAAATACATGCATTATAAACACGGCAAAAACCTGATCGCCTATCATCCGAAATCCTCAACCGATAACGAACGGTCCACCATGGTGATTGATAACGGTAATGGCTGTGAATTGATGATCCGGCAGATTGCCGGCATAATGGCGAGAAGAATTGTCAGCTATGCCAGCATGAATGAAACGGTAAATCAGGGAGATCAGCTCGGCTTTATCAAATTCGGATCCAGAGTAGACCTGCTGTTACCGGCCGACGTAAACATAAAAATAAACCTTCACCAGTCCGTGAGAGGCAATAAAACCGTTATTGCGAAGATTTAAACCTTTGAACATGAAAGATCCTCACGTTTTGCAAATTACTCCTGATGTCAGTTGGATTGGAATACTGGATTACGATATTGTCACGTTTGACATCGTGATGGAAACCCAGTATGGTACAACGTACAACTCTTTTTTCATAAATGCTCAAAAGAAGACCATCATTGAGACGAGTAAAGAAACATTCTGGGATACGTACCTTGAGAAAGTCCAATCCGTTGTTGATCCTTCCGAAATCGAATATATCATCCTGAACCATACCGAGCCGGATCATTCCGGTAACTTGAAAAACCTGTTAAAACTGGCACCAAATGCTGTGGTTATCGGCAGTGGAAACGCATTGAGATACTTGAAGGAGATGATGGGTGAGGATTTTAAGTCCCAACAAGTAAAAGACGGAGATGTACTTGATCTGGGAGACAAAACCCTGCGGTTCATCGGTGCCCCTAACCTGCACTGGCCCGATACCATATATACCTGGCTCGAAGAAGATCAGCTTTTATTTACCTGCGATTCGTTTGGCTGCCATTATTGTGACCCGGGCATGTTCGATGACCGGATTGGTGATTTTGACGATGCATTCAAATATTATTTTGATGTTATCCTGAAACCTTTTAGCAAATTTATGTTGAAGGCGATTGAAAAAATCAA
>CAYZVJ010000049.1:12134-22259 GCA_964481765.1 uncultured Rikenellaceae bacterium
TTCGGCTCGTTTGGATGGAGTGGTGAAGCAGTAAAACTGATTGAAGATACCCTCCGGAATCTGAAACTGACCATAGCACAGGATCCGGTGAGTGTTAAGTTCTACCCCCACGGTGAAAAAGCCGATGAGCTGAAACTGTTCGGGAAAAATTTTGCGGAGAAAGTGTTGAACCAGTCCGAGACTGCAGAATGACCGGTTTTCCGATTTGTTTATAATTTTATGCAGACAGGATTTTCGGCTAAAATCGATCAATGCCGTAGAGACGCCATGCATGGCGTCTCTACTTTTGTGCCTGATTTCCGAACTATCCGATCTTTATATCCCTTGACAACGTTGTTTTGCTCTCTTCCTTCTTCGGGATGTTAATCCTCAGGATACCATCTTTATGTACCGCCTTGATCTTATCACGGTCAACCGTTTCAGGTAAACTGAATGATCTGCAAAACGACCGGTAATTAAACTCCTGCCGGGTCCATTTACCTTCTTGCTCTTCATTATTCTCCTCCTTATTCTCTGCAGAAATCGTCAGAAGATCATCATTCAGGTTAATGTGAAGATCCTTCTTATCAAGCCCGGGAGCAGCCAGCTCAATCGTAAACTGCTCGTCATCTTCTGAAATGTTTACAGCCGGAGTATTCGAAAAATAGTCGTTCCGCTTAACGACGGGATAGAAAAAATCGTCGTTGAAAAAATCTCTTGTCAAGTCAGGCCATATGGCCCGTTTTCTGATTATTGGTAACATGATTTTAATCTCCAATTTAAAAAATTAAACATTGATTCATTGTAATATCTACCGGTCAAATAGAATACCAATTCAATAAAGCTGCAAAAATGGCAGTCTTTTTATTGGGGAAATGCCAATATGACATACTCGGTTACAGATCGATTCAGGAGCGGGCCATGCAGGCAGTCAACTTACATTATTCGGTGATACTGCGACTGGTTCGGATTTACCGGTATCTTATCAATACATGGTTGATAATTATTTGATTTCCAAACCAGACCGGAATGAAATAATTTGTTCATTTTTGTATTTTTGTACATATCTTCCCAATGATATTGAAAAAGTAGTATATTTAAACAAACACCAGGGTTTTTATGAAGAGCACTGGAAAATACATAATCGCTGGGATCGGGTTGATTATTCTCCTGGTAGTTGTTTGGTATTTCAAAAACATTGTTGCCTACATTCTCATTTCTGCTGTTTTTTCCCTCATTGGCCGTCCACTGGTTGATCTGCTTGAGCGGATCAGGATTCGTCGGTTTCATTTTCCCAGGGCATTGGCTGCATTAATCACCCTGGTTGTTCTCTGGGGAATTTTCATCACCTTTTTCAGGGTTTTTGTGCCCCTGATCATTAACCAGATGCAGGAGTTGTCAACCATTGACAGGAAAATGATTATGACGAGCCTTGAAGAACCGATCCGGCGCATTGAAGAGTTTTTAAGGGGATACAACATAGGGCTGGAAGAGGGCGCGACCCTGGAAGATTACATTACCTCAAAGTTGGTCACGCTGCTAAGTTTCTCGGTGGTTTCGAAAATCCTTGGTTCCGCCGCAAGCTTTGTTGGAAACATCCTGGTCGCACTCTTTTCCATCTCCTTCATCACCTTCTTTTTCCTGAAAGATGAGCGGCTTTTCGTTAATGGGGTCATCTTATTGGTTCCCATCAAACATGAGGAGGGGACCCATCACGCCATGTCTTCCATTAAGCGATTGTTAATGCGCTATTTTATCGGGATTTTCCTTCAGATCACCTGTATTATCATCCTGGTGACCATCGGGCTAACCATTGTGGGATTGGGTTTTGACAAGGCTTTGATTATCGGACTGATCGTCGGGTTATTCAATGTAATTCCTTACCTTGGACCGTATATCGGTGCATTTCTGGGTATTCTGCTGGGTATAGCCAATAACCTGGGAATGGAGTTTTATTCCCAGCTTCTTCCGATGCTGGGGTATATGATGATTGTTTTCATAACAGTTCAGATCATTGACAATGTGCTTTTTCAGCCACTAATTTATGGGACTTCTGTTATGGCGCACCCCCTGGAGATCTTTATCGTAATACTGGTAGCGGGTTATCTGGCAGGTGTCGTCGGAATGTTCCTGGCAATTCCTTTCTACACCGTATTGCGTGTTATTGCAAAAGAGTTCTTTAATCAATATAAGCTCATAAAAAAACTGACTGAGAACATCTGAATCCGTTTTTATGAAAAAGAATTGGTTACTTATTTCGGTTTTCCTGATACTGTCATCCGTTTTAAACGGTCAGATATCAGCTGATTTCAGGTCCATTGTTTCAGCGAAATCGAACCTGACCCTTTTATTTGAACCCATAATCAGGGATACGGTTTCCTGTTCATACATGTGGGATTTCGGAGATGGTACATCAGCATCCGGTCCCGGTGTGGAACACGCTTATTCGAAAGGCGGAGAGTACGTTGTCACCCTGACCGTCACGGATGGGATCAACACGACATCCCTGTTCAGGGAGATAAAATTGCAGACTATTTTTGATGTGACCAATGTGTTTACCCCCAACAATGATGGATTCAATGATCTGTTTGTTATACATACAGATGGTTTAACCAGATACACCCTCACCGTATACAGCCGTTCGGGTACAATGGTTCATCGCTCTACCTCGGTAACACCGGTTTGGGATGGCAAAACACCATCAGGCGAATATGTTCATCCCGGTGTCTATTACTATGTTATCAGAGCAGGAGACACATCGGGGGAAATTGAGAAATCGGGATTTGTTCACCTGATAAGGGAATATCCTTAATATA
Organism: uncultured Rikenellaceae bacterium; assembly: GCA_964481765.1. GTDB lineage: Bacteria > Bacteroidota > Bacteroidia > Bacteroidales > VadinHA17. The sequence goes on from CAYZVJ010000049.1 coordinate 14,930, forward strand.
GATTTAACTAGTTTAATCCTTTTGAAGGATTTCTACCGTTTATGAGGGGGAACACTATTTTTTTAAAAATCTTCTATTTTTACCGGGATGGTTTCAGGAGCATGACCGTTGGCAAGAAGCTCTGGATCATCATCCTGATCAAACTGTTTATCCTGTTTGCTGTCCTGAGGATATTCTTCTTCCATGACTTTCTTGAATCAAACTTTACTTCTGATGATGAGAGAAGTGAGTATGTTATTGAGCAATTAACCAAAACTAAAAAACTGAACGATGATTGAACAAATCGATTTGTCTTTGGTTGACTGGTCGAGGGGCCAATTTGCACTGACGGCCATGTATCACTGGCTTTTTGTCCCATTAACCCTTGGATTGTCTTTTCTGGTTGCGATCATGGAAACCATGTATGTTAGGACCGGAGATCCTTTCTGGAAAAAGACCACAAAATTCTGGATGACCATCTTTGGGGTTAACTTCGCGATTGGTGTGGCAACCGGGATTATCCTTGAATTTGAATTTGGTACGAACTGGTCCAACTATTCCTGGTTCGTGGGTGATATTTTTGGCGCTCCTCTCGCCATTGAAGGGATTATGGCATTTTTCATGGAATCCACCTTCATTGCCGTCATGTTTTTCGGGTGGAATAAGGTAAGCAAAAAGTTTCATCTTGCATCGACATGGCTCACCGCCATAGGTGCCAATTTATCTGCCTTATGGATCCTGGTAGCGAATGCCTGGATGCAGAATCCGGTGGGCATGCATTTTAATCCGGATACGGCAAGGAACGAAATGCAAAATTTCTGGGATGTCTTGTTTTCCACCAGTGCGGTCAATAAGTTTTTGCACACCATCTCTTCGGGATTTGTGCTTGCAGCACTGGTGGTTATCGGGATCAGTGCCTGGTTTCTGTTAAAGAAGAGAGAGGTGTTGTTTGCGAAACGCAGCATGATTGTTGCTTCTACTTTTGGGATCTTATCCGCTATTTTCTTAATTGGAACGGGCGATAGTTCAGCCCGGGATATAGCAACTGACCAACCGGTAAAATTTGCTGCAATGGAAGCCCTTTATGATGGAAGAACCAATGCACCACTTGTTGCTATCGGTATATTATCTTCACCGGTTGAGGAGCAGGGAATTATGCGTGAGAATTTTGTTTTCAAGATTGAAATACCCGGTTTTTTGTCCCTGATGGTACATCGTTCAGCCAAAGGATTTGTTCCGGGGATTAAGGATCTGGTATTAGGAAATGAGAAAGAGAATATCATCTCTGTTAGTGAGAAAATTGAGCGTGGTGATATAGCCATCAGCACACTGCGGGAACTTAAGGAAGCAAATAAGAATGACCCTGAAAGATATAATGAACTGAGAGCGAAATTCGAAGACAAGGAGTGGATCGATAATTATTTTCGCTATTTTGGATATGGTTATTATAAAGGCAGGGATACCCAGGAGTTGATACCCAATGTACCCATCTCATTCTACTCCTTTCACATCATGGTTATCCTTGGATTTTACTTTTTCCTTTTGTTTGCCCTGGTACTCTTCCTTGGGATCAGGGATCGGCTGGAAGGTAAACGATGGATCCTCTATATTGCGCTGTGGACTATTCCGCTGGCATATATTGCAAGCCAGTCCGGCTGGATTGTTTCTGAACTGGGGCGGCAGCCATGGGTAATCCAGGATCTGTTACCCACGGTTGCGGCTGTTTCTCATATCAATACAACATCGGTTCAGATCACGTTCTTTCTCTTCGCGGTGACCTTTACGGCACTGCTGATCGCGGAGATTAAGATTATGACAAAGCAAATTAAAATCGGACCTAAAGAAGGAGGAAAATAAAATGTTTGGAAACCTGTCTCATCTCGCGTTGCAGCAATACTGGTGGGTAATCATCTCGCTGTTAGCTGGATTACTGGTATTTCTCATGTTTGTACAGGGCGGACAAACCGTTATTTATCTGCTTGGAAAGAAGGAGATAGAACGCAAAATGATTGTTAATGCACTGGGTCGGAAGTGGGAATTTACCTTTACCACACTGGTTACCTTTGGCGGTGCCTTTTTTGCCTCCTTCCCCCTGTTTTATGCCACCAGCTTCGGAGGTGCCTACTGGGTGTGGATCGCCATTCTTTTCTGTTTCATCATCCAGGCTGTGGCTTATGAATTCCGTACAAAACCCAATAATTTCCTCGGGCAGAAAACCTATGAAGTATTTCTTTTTATCAATGGAGTGCTGGGGACATTGCTGATCGGAACGGCGGTAGGAACATTTTTTACAGGGTCTGAGTTTTATGTGAATGAATTCAACTTATCCCAGTGGAAAACACCATTTCATGGACTGGAAGCGGTGCTGAATATCCAGAATATCTCCCTGGGACTGGCTGTTCTCTTTCTTGCCAGGGTTCTTGGATTACTCTATCTGATCAATACTGTGGAAAACGACCAGGTGCTCATGCGTGCGAGGAAACAGTTATGGTATAATGCCATTCCCTTTGTGGTCTTTTTCCTCTTCTTTGCTATCCGCCTGCTTTTCATTGAAGGCTTTGCCGTTGATCCATCAACCGGAGAAGTCTACATGGAACCAAACAAATACCTGCATAACTTCCTGCAGATGCCGCTGGTGCTGATACTCTTTCTCACCGGGGTCCTGATGGTGCTGTGGGGCATCCTCTCTTCACTGCTGCAGGGCAATACCAGGGGAATATGGTTCTCGGGAAGCGGTACGGTCCTTACCGTGTTTTCTCTGTTTCTTCTGGCAGGATTCAATAATACAGCCTTCTATCCTTCAACCTTCGACCTGCAGAGTTCATTGACCATTCAGAATGCATCCTCCAGCAGATATACCCTGACTGCTATGAGCTATGTCTCGCTGCTGGTTCCTTTTGTCATTGCATACATCTGGTATGCATGGAGATCAATAAACAGGAAGAGGATCACGGAAGAGGAAATGAAGGAAGAATCACATGCTTATTAATGATGAGTTCGATTGCTGAACAATGTTAACCTAAAAATTTTTACGCAAATGTATATCGGCGAACTTCTAATGTACCTTACCTGGCCGCTGCTTATCACGGTAAGTTATTTTCTCATCCGGTTTACCTTGAAGAGGTTTGAGAAAAAAAGGAAAGCTGGAGAAGCGGGAAACCGGGTATAAAAACTGCACATTATAGCAACATCTCTGTAAAAGATTTTCTATCTTAGAAAATTCGTTGTGATTATCCCTGAACCTGTTGAAATCTGCAATACCAAATAATACATTTTGTTTTATCCATTAATCGATAGCTTTATGATGAAAAAATTGTTTAGGTTCATTAAAATCCCGTTAATTCTGGGATTTTCGATGCTTCTATGCCTGAATTGGATATCAGCACAGAATCCATCGAACGAATACAACCGGTATCACACGCCGGATGAGATCAATTCCTTGCTGGGAAAGTTAAACAAGGATTTTCCGGGAAGGACATCGTTAACCCAGTTGGCCGTTACACCCGCCGGCAATAAGGTAATGATGCTCGAGATAGGACCGGATGCAGGCAAATCCGCCAGAACCGTGCCGGCAATTCTTGTGGTAGGTAATCCGGAAGGGGATGTTCCCATTTCTGGTGAGGCAACCCTGTTCCTGGCAGACCTTATCCTGAATGGAGCGGATGTCCGTACCGATTTGACCTGGTATATCGTTCCCATGCTGAATCCTGATGCACTCTTGCACTATTTTAACAAGCCGTTGCAAAGGGATACACGGAACGCAAAACCACACAATGACGATATGGACGACCGGGTGGATGAAGATGGGTTCAATGATCTCGACGGCAATGGTATCATTACGCAAATGAGGGTTGTCGATCCGCTGGGCGAATGGATACCCATTCCCGGAGAACCGAGATTGATGAAAAGAGCCGATGGGAATAAGGGTGAAGTCGGGATCTACAAATTGTACACCGAAGGAGTGGATGACGATGGCGATGGCAAATACAATGAAGATGGCCCGGGAGGTGTAAATATCGGAATCACGTTTCCCCACCTGTACAAGCCCAATACAGCCACAGGAGGTGCATGGCCCGGTTCCGAGAAGGAGACATTCGAGATGATGAAATTCGTCTATGAACATCCTGAGATTGCCATGACCTTTGCCTTTGGATCCACCAACTTCTGCATGGTGGCACCCAGGGGTGGAAGAAAAGGAACTGCAGATATGGAAAACATAAAAATCCCGGAACGATATGCTGCCATGTTTAATGCCGATCCGGACAAATCCTATTCCATGGAGGAGATCATGGAGATGGTGAGACCGATGATGCCGGCCGGAATGGAGGTGTCGGAAAGCATGATCGCCAGTTTCCTGGGACTGGGAGCAGTGGTTAATCCGCTCCGGGAAGACCTGGCTTTTTATAATGAACTAACTGAAAAATACAAGGAGTTCCTCAAAGAGAAGGATGCTGAGCCAAAACGCCTTGCCCCTCAATCGGCGAAAGACGGCTCATTCGAACTCTGGTCTTATTACAACCTGGGTGTCCCATCGTTTAGCATGGATCTCTGGACACTGCCGGAAGTGAAAAAAGAGAAAACAGACGATTCAGAGTTGACCATTGAAAAACTCGAGAGCATGAGCAATGATGATTTTGTGGCACTCGGAGAAGAGAAGATCACCGCCTTCCTGAAAGAATCCGGAGCCCCGCCACAATACAATGGAGCCATGGTAATCAATATGGTGAAAAGCGGACAACTGAGCACCAAACAGATGGCAGGAATGATGAAACAGATGGGGGGAGGTGCCGCTGAGAAAGACACCGAAGGTGCTGATCCGAAAGAGAAGACCTTGCTGGCTTTCAGTGATGAATCCCTTAATGGAAAAGGTTTTGTCGATTGGAAGGAGTTTGATCATCCAACCCTCGGAAAAGTTGAGATCGGCGGCGCAGTGCCCTATGTCGACAATACACCCCCCGAATCAATGATCGATTCCCTGCTGACCCTTCAGGTTCCCTGGGTATTTACACTGGTGAAGAAGCTGCCGGAACTGAAAATCGTGAAAACGGAAACCAAATCAGCCGGGTCCGGGGTACATGAATTGACTGCCTGGATCCGGAACAGTTCCTACTTGCCCTTCCCAACAGCCATGGGAGGCAGGAATCAACAACCTGCCCCGGCAATCCTGGTTGTGAAAGGTGATGTTACATTCCTCTCAGGAAAGCCACGAACAACCATCGGTAATTTAGAAGGGAATAAGAGCATTAAACTCTCCTGGATTATCCAGGCAGAGCGCCCTGTAGATATCACCCTTACCATTGAATCAAAAAATGTCTGGGGTGATCAGAAACAAATTAATATAGGAGGTGTAAAATGAAAAAGTTAACCATCATATTCGCTGTTTCCCTGTTCCTGTTGCTGTCAGCTGCAAATGGCTACGGACAGTCAGAGAAAATTACCGTACCTCTGCGGTTTGATTTTTATTATTCCTATGAACAGGTTGTTGAAGCACTGAAGGCTTTGAATAAAGCATACCCGGAGTTGACCACCCTTGACCTTGTTGGTAAAAGCGAAGAGAACCGGGAGATCTATGCCTTAACGGTAAATAATCCGAAAACCGGTGATCCCTTGAGCAAACCTGGAGTCTATGTCGATGGGAATATTCATGGCAACGAGATCCAGGCAAGTGAAGTCTGTCTCTACTTCCTTAACCAGTTACTTACCAGGTACGGTGAGAACGAGAGGATTACCCGCATGGTCGATAAAAATGCCTACTACGTTTTACCGACTGTAAACGTCGATGGCAGGTATCATTTCTTTACCGATCCAAACACCTCCTCCTCGAACAGGGGCTTGAGAAGGCCAAAAGATGATGACCGGGATGGTCTGTTCGATGAAGATTTCATGGATGATCTTGACGGAGATGGTAACATCACGCAGATGAGGAAAAAAGATCCCTATGGCAGGTTGAAGACCGATCCGGAAGATCCCAGGTTAATGGTACCTGTTGAACCGGGGGAGAAAGGAGAATGGATCATGCTGGGACAGGAAGGAATTGATAATGATGGGGATGGCAGGGTAAATGAAGATTCGGAAGGATATGTAGATGGTAACCGAAACTGGGGATACAACTGGGCACCCCCTTACGTGCAGAGCGGAGCCGGCGATTATCCCTTTTCAGGCGTCGGAATCAAAGCCATTGCAAACTACTTGTGCCAGCGACCCAACATCATCATGGTGTATGCTTTTCATAATTCGGGTGGGATGTACCTGAGAGGACCCAGTACCAAAGATCAGGGAGAACTGATGTCCAACGATATCGAGGTTTACGATTATCTTGGAAAAAACAATGAAATGATCGTCCCGGGTTACCGCTACCTGATCAGCTGGAAGGATCTCTATGCTACCTATGGCGATTTTACGGATTTTACCGATAATGTCATCGGATCTTATAGCTTTGTGGGAGAGTTGTACCAGTCAAGCACCGAAACATACAGCCCGCCCGGTAAAACCCCAACATCAGAAGAGGAGGAGTTCTTCCGTGAAAACAGAGCCAGGTCAAGGGAGCGTTTGAAATTTAATGATCACGTTGCACAGGGAGAACTATACGTCGATTGGAAACCCTATAAACACCCTACCTATGGCGATATCGAAATAGGAGGCTGGGTGAAAATGAGCTCACGCCTGCCCCATCCGTTTATGCTCCAGGATCTGGTGCACCGGAATGCTTCTGCCGTGATGTTTTCGGCTGAACAAACACCGGAAATCACCATGGAGATCTTTGAAAAAACCAACGTGGGAAAAGATCTCTACAGGGTGAGGGTACGGCTGGTAAACAGCAAAGCCATTCCCTCAATGACCTATAGTGCGGTTCGGAAAAAGCTCTACCCCCAGGATATGCTGAGAGTCTCCGGTAACGGTGTAAAAGTAGTAAGCGGTGGCAGACTGACCGATGTGTACACTGATCGGGTTACCTACAAAGAATACAAACCGGAAGTTCAGTTTTGCCAGGTTCCGGGCTTCGGGAAAATCGAATACCAGTTCCTGATTTCCGGGAAAGGGAAAGTGCAGTTTGATTTTACCTCCCGGAAAGCGAAAGACGTGAGTAAAACGATAGACCTGTAAGGGGAGACGAGGGAGAGACGAAGAGACTGAGAGACGATCCGCCTTCGTCAAGACTACAGAGGACAACAGAGGGAGAGAAGTGAGAGCCTGCCACGTGAAATGCGACAGAGGAGCATATTTCACTGTGGTGAGTGGAAATAGGTCCTCGGTTCTCGTTACTCGGTAAAAAATAGAACACCGATACGAAATAGTAAACCTGACAGGGTCTTTATGACCTGTCAGGTTTTTATAAATAGAAAATTACCAG